>JAWWPL010000023.1:0-11539 GCA_033850605.1 Blastocatellia bacterium
CATGTTAATTGCTCTGCGTCCATCTCGATTACGGCGCCTCTACCTACTGGCCCTGACGCTGGCCCTGGTTGGCTCGGTTTACGTTTCTGCCATGGCTCAGGACCAATCGACGAAAGAACGTCCCCGCCGCGTCCTTCCGGCTGAGACCGAGCCGCAGGATATTATCAAAATCGACACTGATCTGGTGCCGGTGGACGTGACCGTCACCGATGCGAAGGGCCGTTTGGTCCGCAATCTGAAAAAAGAAGATTTCAAGCTTTACGAAGACGGCACGGAGCGGGCAATCTCGTCGTTCAATGTCGAGAAGATCGAAGGCGCGCCGCGTCCGGTGGCAATCGTCTTCGCTCTGGACCTTTCCGGCAGTATGACTCATGAAGAGGTGGCGCGGATCAGTGACGCCATGCGCGAGTTTTCGCGGCGTTTGGCCGAACATCCAGCGGTTTTCGCAATAATGACCTTTGGTATGCGGGTGAAGACATTGCAAAACTTCACCAGCGATCGCGAAAAACTCGATCGGGCGTTCGACCGTCTGGCTCATGAGCCAAACGGCATGTCCACTCATACCTATGACGCAGTCGATGACGCGGTCCGAATGCTGGTGCGTCACGCTCCGCTTACGCGCGAGCATCAGATGATGAAACGAGCTGTCGTAGTAATTACCGACGGCTTTCCGGTGGGCGACACGGTCTCGCCCGATGTCGTGATCGAGCGCGCCAACGCTTCAGACACGAGCGTTTATGTGGTCACAATGCCGTCGTTCACACATATGCTGGCGTCCGCGCAAATGACCCCGCTGCCCACCCCGCTGGACGTCAGCGGACTGGTGGAGAAGACCGGCGGCCGAAGTGTCTATGCCAACGAGCAGGATTTAGGGCCGTTGTTCAGGTCGATTGCCGAGGAAGTGGCCGCTGCCTATGTGTTGGGATTCTATCCGCCCAAAGAGATACGGACTGATGGGAAGTTTCACGCGATCAGAGTCGAGGGTCCGCGCGGTTTGATGTTGCGGCAAAGCCGGCCGGGTTACCAGGCGGGAAAGAAGAATTGAAAGCCAGGACCGGAGAGAAAGGGATCATTTTCCATTTGTCATTGGACATTTCTGATTTGCCATTTTTGCAGGTGACAATCCGGATCGAAGAAAGCTACGTATGAAGGTACGTATGAAGGATTGGGTCGATAATGGCAGATGATAAATGTCCAATGACAAATGGAAAATGATCCCCTTTCTCCTCTGGCCTAGGTCTCACCTCTCAGAATTCATCTTCATCGTCGTCATCGTCGAGCGATTCCTCCTCGACCAGATCCAGTTCCACCGGATCGAGACCCACGACTTCGAGTTGAACTCCACACTCTTCACAATCCACCGTCTCGCCCTTGTCTACGTCGAGATCGACATGGACGTCAGCGTCACATTCAGGACACGTTCCGGTCGGCACTTCATCTACCTCCAGCGAAGATTTCGAAATACTGGCGCGTGTTGGCGCGCGTTTCTCTGTTCAAGATTTCAGGTTCACAATCTAACCTTAGCCTCGTGGATTTTGCAATAGCATTCTCATTGCTAAAAACAAAAGAGCAAGTCTTTCAATAGAAAAGCAGGTGCTGCCCTGGTTTCAGTTTTCTCTGCGGCGCTCTGCGCCAACCTCTGTGCTCGCTGCGGTTAATGTCTTTGGCTTGGGCAATTAACCGCAGAGAAGAATCAGAGGTCTTCGCAGAGGACGCTGAGAACAACTTGAACTAGGGCACGACTGAAAATCAAGAAATTTGAGAATAACTGCGGGTTTAGGGGATTACCCGAGCTCGGCTGCGGCGCCGGCCCAGAATCATAAGGACGCCGGTTAGCCCGCTAACAATCAAGATCCCGGCGATGGCAAGCTCCGAGTTTGCCCGTGAGACTAGCGCAGACAGCCCGCCTTCACTATTAAGCGTCGCGGCTTTTGGTTGGTGCGGTTCGGTGGCCGGCTCGTCCGAGACCGAAAAGACTTTGCCGCGCCCTTCATCAGTCCGCAGCATCCGTTGAGTTTCCGCCAACGTAAATGGGCGTGCGCCCCGCCGGCCAAAGACGGCGATTTGATTACCACTCTCGTCCACCGCACGATCGCGATCAAGGGCCCTGGAAACAGCCAGCGCCTCGCCTTTCGTTTTGAAGGTGGCTATCAGTCGCGGCTCAGGCCGCGGACTAAACCCGGCATACGTCGGCATCGTTTCTGGAGAAGTAAGCTGCACGATCCGCAAACCATTTTTGCCGTCTGCGATGTAGGCAAATAGACTGGCATTGGTCATTGCGATTTTTACCTGTCGGACGTCGTTCAACATACCCGCCAGTTGATACATCTGATCGAGACGTGGTTTCTCTGGCGACTTCACATCGACTATCGCCACTCCATCTTTGCCATCCGCCACATAAGCATAGGTGCGTGCTACGTAAACATCGCGGGCATCCGCGAGTGGAACCTGCGCGCCTTCGACGATCCGCGCGCGCTCGGGTTCAGTCAAGTCGATAACTTTTAAGCCATCATCGTCGACGACAAAGGCGTAGCGAAACTGTATGGCCACTGCACGTGGATGCTTGAGAGCGATGCGGGTAACGATCTTCGGATTCAGCGGGTCATTAATATTAACGATTACCAGATCGCGGTCAGTCGTGATGTAAGCGTTCGTGCCCGCGATGACGAGGTTGTTCGCGCCGGTCAATGCGCCGTCAGGATTGAAAGCTCCGTTCGCATACTTTTGTGGATCCAGTTGCCGCCGCAAATAGTTATTCAATGGATCGCCATCCAAGAGCGTCGCGGCATTAACCAGGATCAACCCTTCGAACTTGTCGGCGACATAAAGGTAAGAGTAGAGCGGATGGATGGGTTGTTCCTCATTGATGAGTTTCTCGGCGGGCATCTGTCGGGCGCGCTCAGGATCAACCATTTCTCCTTCAGTAGTCATACGCCAGCGCGCCGGATCGACCGCCAGAGTGGTCGGTGCGGCCACCGCTGTTGCATACCTGGTTTTTACAAAAAACTTTTGTCCAAATTTTGAAACGGGCGCGGTCGTGATGCGTTCAGAAAATCCTTTCTGATCGATCTGCGCCACGTCATAGACCCGCAGTCCTCCTTCGCCCGCCGCCACATAGGCATACTCTCCACGCAGTTGTACCTGCAGCACGCGTGGGTTGCCTTTGTGCTCATAAGCCTCGCGCAGTTCGCTTCCGCCAGAAACAAATTTTCGATAGTTGTTCGGGTAAGCAATCTTGTGCAGCGTGCTGCCGATGACTGCCTGGGGCTCGCTGCGCTCAGTTGCCACCACCGCCTCCAGCGCGTCCCCGGCCGCAACATACACATAACGTCCCATGAAGTTGACGAAGTTTGTGCCCAGCAGGAGCGTCTGGGCCATCCAGGCATTATTGTCGTTGGTGTTTGAGATGTGACAGTCAGAACAACCTTTGGTCTCAGTCGCGCGAACGGTGTGCGGCACGTGCGTGTTGAAGGTCTGGCCGGCAAAGCCTTCCGCCGAAACAGTCTGCTGCTGCGAATAAATCCACTCGCGATTCTGGTTCTGGGAGCTGACCAGAACCGCACTGGAGGAGCGCACAGGCGCAATCCGATTGCCCGTTACCGTGCCATCGCGGCCGAGCATAAACACATCGTCGCGCAAAACTTGATAGTTATAGGTGGTGAAGTTGCGACTGTCCCCGCCCTCATTATGACGATTGGGCATCTTGCGATTGGCCTGCATTGACAGGTGACAGCCAAAACAACTGGTCATCCACGACGAATGACACGCAAAACACGTCATGTTGGAATCGCGATGGGCGAGCTGCTTATCGTCTGACGGCACGTCGCCCCAGGTCGAGTTGTCGGTGCGCATGGTCTTCGCATAACGCGACTTCACACTGTAGTCGTCGGGATGTGGCGCGTTGGGATTAATCGTGTCCGCCGTTTGCTTCACGCGCCACCAACGACCGGGCACGACGATCGAATTCTGTACAATGTCTCCGGCTTTTAAGGCGATTTCATTGCCATGCTCATCTTTGCGTTTAGCGTCGGTACGGATTCGCTGAAATAGGAACTGCCGATCGCCTTCGGGACTGCGAAAGCGAATGGTGGCCAGATTACGACCACGTCCCTGCTCGAACTTCCCTGCCTTTACGCTGAGCCCGGCGGCAAATCCGGAAGTCACCAGCGTGGCTCGTTCGCGAATCGTGCCGTGACAATCGATGCACCCGCTCTCGATCGCAGCACGCGGTTCGTTATAAAGAATCCCGTTGCCATGCGCGTCCTGGCGAAAGTGGCAATCGACACACTGCATGCCCTTCTCTAAATGAATGTCGTTAAGGTGGACCGCTTTCTTAAACCGGTCCGGATCGTCAGGCGAGACAACGGAGTTCTTCGCGTCAAGCAGGTTCCCTTCTCGATCTCTCTTGAAGACCTGCCGAAAGATCCAGCCGTGCCCATGAAAGTCGGCAAACTGCGTGCGCTTAAGTTGATTGTTGAATTCCTCAGTACCGGTCTTTTGCAGAAAATCCGGCTCCGACCACAAACCGCGCAGGCTGGACCCTTCAGGATTGCTTTTGAGTTTTGCCTGCTCTTCAGCCGGCGAGGGATCGTGCTGTTGCGCCGGGTACATTTTCTCGCCGTCAGTTTCGTTGTCCCACCAGATCAGACCCAGGTACGACGCCACCATGTTTTCGCCCGGGTGCATGTGACAGACCATGCACTGCGAAGTCGGAATGCGGCTGGTCAACTGATGTCGGATGGGATGGCCTGATTCGTTTTTCGGAATGCTCGTGTCCAAAGACTGTGACAAACCCAGGTTGCCCGAACTGCTGTAGAAGGCTGAGTGCCCCGGGTCACGATCGTTGGCATAGATCACATGGCAAGCTGTGCATCCTGATGAACGATAATCCCCGGGGTGATCGTTCGTGCCGAAAAAGTTGAGCGTCGGATCGTGGAGACGCGTCTTCTGCAAACCGAGATAAACCGGATCGGTGCGCTGGGCGGTGCCAAAACCCCGGGCACTGAGCCCCTTGTCAGGCTTGCCGGGATCTTCTTCCTTGTCGGGCAGTCCGACTTCCAGACGTCTCTTCCCACCGCGTTCGAACACCCTGAGGACGTTGCCCGGCTGCGAGATTTCCCAACGCGGGATGGGATCGAGAAACGACAGAATCCCTTTAAATCTCCGCTGCTCTGCGGTCGGCTGGGGAATTTGAATCAGTCTTTGCGGGGCGCCGTCTGCGCTATAACTCTCGCCGAAGTTCGTGTCCTTAATTGGAAAGCCGCCGTTGTTGTAAAGTGCGGCGCCCCACAACATCGCCCCGTGCCGCATCATGCTGTTGGAGACCGCGCTTGTTTCCGTACTATGACACTCCGAGCTGCCACAGGTTTTTCCCGCGACGCGCAAATCGCCGGGATTGATAAAACGTACGAACTCCACACTCTCTTTAGCGAGCAGCGGGCCCGAGCGCCCACGCATCTTGAACTTGGCCCACTCTTGCGGAAAACGTGGGCGCACATGCGCCAACTCCTTTTCAGTCGCGACCGGATTGCCGCCATGACACGCTGTACAGGTAAGGCCTAAAGCGTCTTTGCCGTGATCGAGCTTATCCAATGTCGTCGTGGGACCGAACTTGTGCATCGGTTCGATCCTGTCATGACACTTCAGACAGCCTTCAAGGGTTTCAGCGGACGTGACCCCTGGGCGGGCGGAATAATCCGCGACAACTGTATGGATAATGCCCGATGAAAGGACCACCAAGGCACAGGCAATCAGTGCCAGGAGAATGATGAGCTTGATTCGAATGTCGTGTTCTCGCTTCATCTAAACAAAGCCACCGCTGTTTAGAGGCGGGCTACTGCCCGCCTACTCGCGCAGCTAAGTCCTCTTCCTTCCAATACGCTTGCCAATCAACTTCAAGCGCAACCTCACCAGGTTTGTGCGGCAAATACGCCCGATAGCTTGACCACTTCCAACCAGCAGGATGTTCGCACAAACCTGCTCTCACCGGATTCAAATGCAGATAATTGAGCTTCTGTCGAACGAACTTATGGCTCCACAAATCGATCACCGAAGGATCCTTTTGCCAAACAGAGTGAGTATGTTGCCGCTTTTGCGGACTTGCCAATTCAAGTTTCTTGAGCGACATCAGATGCCTCTCATCGCGCAACCAGGCCAGAATATTCCGGGCAGAATTTCCTCGCACGCGGTGCAGCCATTCGCTGATGGTATTGATCCTATTATTGACAATCGCGTGAACGTGATCGGGCATTAACACATAACCGATTAGTTTGTAAGGAAACCGTTCCCTGACTTCGGCCAGAACGTCGACGAAAATCTTGCAAGCCTCATCACTGCGAAAAACGGGCGCGCGGTTATGTGTAACCAAGGTTACATAATGAAACGTGTTCGGTTCCCTCGATTTGTAGAGTTTCATATCTCGAAAGAAGGCGGGCGGTAGCCCGCCTCTAAACGAATCGGGTATGGTTTCTTTCAGAAAACAAACTTCACCTGCCCGAACAAAGAAAACAATGGCTTGCTCGGATTGATTACGGTATTGTCCGCCGTACAGAACTCGCTCACATTCGCCGGGCAATCGCTGGACGCGTTGGTATAGATGTCGCGAAAGCCGCGCCCCGGTTTCAGCGTCGCTGCTCCAAAAGTCAGCGTCACGTTGTTGATTAGCAATGGCCGATACGCGACCCCGACGCTATAGTCCCAGCCGATCTCGTGCCGGATGTGTGGTTGGAAGAGGACGTATTCCAACGATTCAGTGCGATGAAAGCGCAGATAATTTACGTTGAAGATGGCTTTCAACCTTTGCGTGATTTCCACATCAACGCCGGCGTTGTAAATCATGATTCCCGGATTGATAAAGTTAGCCTGGCCTTCAATCTTACTGCTGCGCAGAGAGGGCAGCAGACTATTTGGTTGCACCAAACCAACGCCGGTCTGCGTCAGGCGTATCCCATTACGGTTCCAAAACGAGAACTGCCCACCCACGAAATTCGGATCGTCGAAGATGGCATCAAATCCGCTCGCCTTTCCATCCGTCGGATTCTTATCCCCCTGGGCCCAGAAGAACGAGCCACGAAAGCGAAAGTAGTCTCTATCAACGGACACCTCCAGCGCCGCCATTTGCGAACTGATGTGGACGCCACGTCCCGCGATGGGATTATGATCGTCGCGGCCAAAGGCGTAGTAGTAAGAGTTAGTCAGGTTCAAACGCCCCAAGTGCCCATCACCATTGATGCCTACGTAGCCAACTTTGATCGAATGCGGTCTCACGTCGCCAATCAAAGCGGGCCGGACTAAAAATCCATTGCGATCGAATTTGCGGCTCTGGCGATCGTCGTTGTAAAGCGCGCTGGCCTGTATCGTATAGCCTTTCTTAATAAAGTCCTGTCGAAAAATATTTGCGACATAGACGTTCTGACGACGTCGATCAAAGCGATTAAGGCCACTGTTCGTATCCTTCTCAAGCTGCGCGAAGTAGGCAAGATTGTATTGGTAACGATTGTTATCAAACGCTCCAAAAACTCGTGCGCCCAGATTGTTATCGGAAAAGATGAAGCCGCGAAAGTCCGACACGAAAGGCTGTATGCCGACCCGTGCCGAGATGAAATCAAACTCCGCGTTCACGTCCGCCAGCTTTACTTCCGCAAACGCTTCTTCCAGAGAGAACGGTGTGTCCGATCGATTGGTGCCACGGCGCACGTCAATGTTGACGACGCCGTTTTCACGCGCGTTGAGATAATTCGGCAGACTGAAAGTTGGCGAAATCTTAATGGCCCAGTCGCGTGGCTTGAACGTCGAGTCGCCGTGAAACAGCTCGAACGTCATCTGAAAAATCTGATTCACGGCCAACGCTTCCGGCTTACCAAAGAACTCTGCGCTGCCTGCACGCGCGCTGCTGACACCCGACGGCTTCGGTGTGCGGCTCAGGTCGACGGTGGTGGAACTCACTGCCGAAACGACCATGAATGTTTTGTTACCGATGATTGGGTAATCGCCTTTTAGCCAACTCTGCTGGTACGGGTCGTACCAGCGGCCTCTCTTGAAGGGAATGTCGCGGCCGCGCGCGCCCTTGTCTCCATAGCGATCGTACTCAGGAAAACCTATGCGCCAGCGATCCCTTACCGGGCGACGATCGGTCTCTGTCTGCGGTTCTGAGTTCACGCTCATCTGTCCGGCGGCGCCCAGCGGCACACGTGAAGGAACACTGACCGGCGCCGTCTCAGTTCGCTTCTCGACCGCGAAATCTACTTTCGTCTCTTTGCCTTCATTGACGATGACATTCTCTAAAGAGTCGTCACGAATCAAAGCGTGCTCGCCATAGTTACCGGCTTTATCGAACCTCGCTATATAAGGAAGCTCAACGCTCAGACGGTATGCGCCGGGTGTAATTTTGAACGAATAGTGTCCGTCGCTTGCGATGTCGGTCCGAGTAACCCTGCTAGTGACCTGATTAGTCGCGATGACGGTAATGCCGGTGGTGGGAGGGGTGATCGCCCCCGAAATCGTTCCGCGTTTTTGTGCGAAGGCGGCGACAGTGGCGGCCAGCATAAATCCCAGCGCAGTCGCGGTTCGAGTAATTGTCTTCGGGACGGTTCTACTCCGACTCATCGCGCGTGAGTATAACAATGCAGGCAGATGCCTGCGAACATTATTAGTTTGAGTCGGGCTTGGTTCTTTGAGCGCCGAAGGCGCTCGCCAAATTCAGCCCAGGGCAACGCCCTGGGTGGCGGGCAGGAAGATTCATTAGAACTCTGAAAGAGTTCGCGAAGTCGGCGAGCTAATCGGGCTCATTCGCAAACACCTTCGTTGTTGGCAATCAATTTCCTTCTCTAACCCAGGGCGTTGCCCTGGGCCTAAGATTTAGGAACGCCTTCGGCGTCAAGAACAAAGCTTTCAGTCTTCAGTCCCAAACGTAACGCTCGTCGTACTCGACCTGGTACTTTTTCAAAAATGCACGGAACTCATCCTGGAATGTTTTTCGCCGATGATGTTGCTCCTGATGCAAAATGTAACTTTGAACTTGCCCAACATGAGATTGACTAACCGAGAAGGCGCCATAACCAGCTTGCCATCTAAATTTGGAATAGCGTCGCTCTACCGTCTTGATCCAGGTTGACGATGTTCGCTAACCTCTTTGACAATGTGTGCGATCGAGTGATTTCTCGAGAGCGAGAATAACGCATGAACATGATCGTCACACCCTCCGACAACAATCGTGGGACAGTCATGGTTGCGCAAGACCGTCCCAAGGTATGCATGCATGTCGGCGCGAACATTAGGATCCGGAAGAAACGGAAATCGTTCTTTGGTTGAGAAGATCAAATGCGTCCAAAGTCTTGCTAGAGACTGCGCCATTGCAGGGGGCCTCCATTTGTGAACCCTTACAGGGTATGATGTCGATCTAATACCTGATCCCAGGATTTCATCCTGGGCTAAAGCTCGCGAACGCCTTCGGCGTAATTAGCCTCATCCTCATCAGACGAAGACAATCGTCCGCGTCTTTTAACATAGGAGTCAACGGCTATCAATCCAATTCCTGTTGCAAAGCAAGAAGGAAAGATGCTTTCGCTCATCGGCGATTAGTGATAGATTCCCAAAGACCCCGGCAACGCATTTTCGGCTAGGCATTGCACCCTACAGGCACGTTCGATGAGAGCTGAGCTTTTCGGAAAACTCATACGCTTCCTGCTCCCAACATTCTTCTGCGCCTTCCTGGTCTTCGTTACCCAAAGCGTTTCTCACGATGTCCTCTCACAAACTAAAAGGCTCATTCTGATCAGCGAAGAAACCTCGACTCGCGCGGTTGCAGTTGATTCAGTCACGCAACAACACGAGCCGTTCTCAATGACGTCGCCGGTACGATGGGGATCCGACGGACGCACCCGCATCATGATCTTTGCGATGGGATTGAATTTGCAGCCCGGCGAAGGCCCCACAGATGTGATCGCTGATGCCGAAGACGGCGCGCACAACATTCATCATCTGACAGTCGAGTATGTTGGGCCGGTGCCTGAGCAGGAATGGGTCAGTTCAATTGTCCTGCGCCTCGACGACCTGACGGACGACGCCGGCGACGTGCTTATTGGGATTGCTTATCAAGGGGCGCTGAGCAATCGAGTGCGCGTGGGCATCGGGCACGTTGGCGATGGACCACCCGACGACGACGGCGCGGTTCCAACGCCCGGAACGACCGCCCCTCCGCCCCTTCCCGCAATCACCGCGGGCACGCTTAGTACGTCGGAAGTGCAGACAATCATTGCGCAGGCTGTTTCGACCGCGGCTCAGTTGAACCGTCCGGTAACCATCGCCGTCACTGATCGAGAAGGAAACGTCCTGGGAGTTTTTAAGATGACCGGCGCGCCCGCGTCGACTCAGCTTCGCGGTGGTGGCCCCGGCCCTGCCCAGGTTCCAAGTCCCCTCACCGGATTCGTTCCGGTCGGACTCGACGGAACCGTGGTCCCGGCAAATCTGGCCGCGATATCCAAGGCAGGGACGGCGTCTTTATTCAGCACGCGCGGCAACGCCTTCACGACGCGCACGGCGGGCTTTATCATCCAGGAACATTTTCCGGCTGGGATTTCCTTTCGCTCAGGCGGCCCGCTCTATGGTGTGCAGTTTTCTTCCCTGCCCTGTTCAGACATCAAGATCCCGGGTTTGCCGCTGGGACTCAGTGGAGATCCCGGCAGTGTTCCACTCTATAAAAACGGTGAAGCGGTTGGTGGTGTGGGAATCGAAGGCGACGGCTTTTATACGGTGGATCGCGATCCATCGGATTTCGATCAGCCGTTCGAAGAAGTTATTGCGGTTGCCGCAGCGCGCGGTTTCGAAGCTCCCTCATTAATCCGTGGCGACAATATTCTCGTCGACGGTGTTCGACTCGCCTATCTCAACGTAGACAACGCGCCGAATCCGCCAACGCTCCCGTTTGGAAGTTTACCGGGCTCAGTGGACGCGCTGTTTCCAATTCGCGGTGCGCAAACATCGGCATTTACACCGGCAGTGGTTGGCGGCATCGCCGGTGAAGTAGACACTCGTTTCTTTCCCTTCATCGGCAGTCCGACGGTCACACCAAACTCGCTGTCTGCCGGTGACGTAAGCACCATCGTCTCGCACGCGGCGCAGCAGGCAAACATTACGCGCGCGGCGATCCGGCAACCGCTCGGAAGCAACGCGCGCGTATCGATAGCCGTAGTCGACGCGAACGGAGTCGTGCTGGGTCTATTCCGTCAAACCGATGCTCCGGTATTTGGATTCGATGTGTCAGTGCAGAAGGCACGCACCGCCGCGTTCTATTCCAGCGCCGGCGCCGGGGCTGCTTTGCGGGCAGGCGGCTTCGGCTCGTACGTCGACCGAGCCGCCGCCGATGGGCTCAAACTTGACGGTTCGGTGGCTTTCACGGATCGCGCCGGCGGTTTTCTGCACCGACCTTTCTTTCCGGATGGAATCAACGACACCGCTGCCGGTCCCTTCAGCCGCCAACTCAACGAATGGAGCGTCTTCAATTTAGGACTCCAGGTCGATCTGATTAAGGCAAACCTGGAAG
>JAWWPL010000075.1:0-4148 GCA_033850605.1 Blastocatellia bacterium
ACCATTTAGTTTCGCCTGCTTAGCTATCGCTGAAAACCTTCGGCCGAAACGCGGGTGGCACGATCGAGTTATCAAAGACTCCGTACGCCGCGCCTTCCGGTTCAGGCATCGGCGACGATTCAGCCCACTCGGAACCTTCGTCGATTTCTCGCATCACGCCCGCCGTAATCTCTTCCAGCTTTTCTTTAGCAGCAACTTTGCGATCGAGCAGGTATCTTTCAAATCTGTCGATAGGATCGTTGTGCTTCTCCCACCACTCAATTTCGTCCTTCGGCACATAGCGCTGATCGTCGTGTTCGGCGTGCCCCTTGCGACGATAGGTCTTGGCTTCGATCAAAACGGCGCCGCGTCCCTTGCGCGCATAATCAATCGCCTGCCTGGTTACTTCGTAGCAGGCGACGACGTCGTTGCCGTCAACTATGTAACCCGGGATGCCAAAGGCAGCCGCACGCTCGACCAGATTGCGCACGGCCGTCTGCTGGCTGGTCGGCGTCGAGTAGGCGTAGTGGTTATATTCCGCAATCACGATCAGGGGCAGACGTTGGACCGCGGCAAAGTTCATTCCTTCATAGAAGGCACCAGTGCTGGCGCCCCCATCGCCGATATAAGCGAGCCCGACAATGTCTTTCTTTTGCAGGCGAGCACCCAGCAGAATGCCCGTCATCACCGGAATCATGTCGCCCAGGTGCGAGATTGGCCCGAGAAAACCTTTGTCCAGATAACCAAAGTGAACGTTGAGATCCTTACCGCCGGACGGTCCCCAGGCCTTGGCCATATACTGCGCGAAAATCTCGCGGGGACGAATGCCTTTGACGAACACGGCGCCGAGGTCGCGAATGATCGGAGTGATAAAGTCTTCGGGGCGAAGCGCGTAAGCTGAACCAACGGCCGTCGCTTCCTGTCCCAGAGATCGATATACACCGCCCACGACTTTTGTCTGTCGATACAGGTTGACGATGCGCTCTTCGACCAGGCGCGTCAGCTTCAGATAGCGATAAAGCTCCAGCATCTGATCGGGCGTCAGCGAAGTATCCGCGATGCATGACAGTGGTTTGCCTTCGGCGGGTTTGCGCGGCGCGTATTTGGTGCTGATGCGCATCTGAAATGCCGGCCGGCGGCGGCGACTGGGTGGTTTCGACTTTTCTTGAATGGCCATGGTTTTTAATAGGTCAAATAGGCCCTATTGGACCTATTCTTTCTTTTACATATGAATCGTCTTGCCATGGACCCCTTCGGCGGCTTCCATCACTGCTTCCGAAACCGTCGGATGCGCATGCATCGTGTTGCCCAACTCTTCGGCCGTCGATTCGAGCTGCATGGCGACGCAGGCTTCGGCGATTAATTCCGTCGCGTGCGGACCGATGATATGGACGCCCAGCAACTCGTCGTACTTTGATTCGCTGACAATCTTCACAAAGCCTTCCTCTTCGCCCAGGATGCGTGCTTTGCCCGAAGCGCTGAAGGGAAACTTTCCAATCTTGACGTCATAGCCGGCTTCGCGCGCTTTCGCTTCGGTCAAGCCAACCGAAGCGACTTCCGGATCGCAGTAGGTGCAGTTCGGCACCAGCCGCAGATTGATCGGCCGCGGGTTTTTGCCGGCGAAATGCTCGACTGCCACGATGCCTTCTTTTGAAGCCAGGTGCGCCAGCAAAGGTGTGGGCACGACATCCCCGATTGCATAGACACCCTTCTCGCCTGTTTGCTGATACTCATCAACCTGGATAAAGCCTTTGTCAACTTTGATCTTCGTGCCTTCCAGTCCGAGCCCCTGGGTAAAAGGCATGCGCCCGACCGCTACCAAAAGCATCTCTGCTTCCAGGCGGACGTCCTCGCCTTTTGAAGTCTTGCCGGTAACCACGACCCCGTCGTCGGTCTTCTCGAGTTTCTCCAGCTTCGTATCGAGCTGTGATTTGATTCCCCGCTTGCGAAATGACTTGGCAAGTTCGGCCGAAACTTCTTCGTCTTCCAGCGGCACCAATCTGGGCAGCAGTTCAACTACGGTTGTCTCTGCGCCAAACCGCGAATAGACCGAAGCGAACTCGACGCCGACAGCACCGCAGCCCATGACGATCAAGGACTTCGGGATTTCCGTCAGTTCCAGGATGTGATCGCTGTTGACTACTTGTTTGCCGTCAGTTTCAAAACCGGGGATGGGCCGCACGACTGAACCGGTGGCAATGATGATGCTCTTGGTCTCGATAGTCTGTTTAGTCCCGTCTTCGCCGGTAACTTCGACTTTACCCGGCAAGGCTAGTTTTCCCGTGCCTTTGAAAACGGTGCACTTGTTCTTCTTCATCAGGAACTCGATGCCTTTCGAGTTCTTCATCACTACTTTGTCTTTTCGCTTTTGCACATCGGCAAAAGCCAGTTGAATGCCGGAGGCCTGCACCCCAAAATCGGCGGCGTGCTGCATCTGTTCGTACACGTGGGCCGACTGCAGAAGTTGCTTTGTTGGGATGCAGCCGCGCAAAGTGCAGGTCCCGCCCAGACGTTTGTCCTTCTCGACAATCGCGACTTTCAAACCCAATTGCCCGGCACGGATCGCGGCGACATAGCCGCCCGGCCCGCTGCCGATCACCGTCACATCAAATTGTTCGTTTGCCAATTTCGGTTCCTCTCCGACGATTTTGTAGCGCAACTTGTCGAGTTGCATGAGCAGCTCTGCAAGTTAAGAACTTGCGCTACAGTTTTTAGTGCATTTCGAAAGACTGGCATTATAATCGCTCGCCGGTGATTGAGCCAATTGGGCCGATCCAGAGAAGCGGGCAGTAGCCCGACCGTAAGGGAGGCTCCGATACAGGATCGGCTAGCGATGCGGCTGGGAGGACCGCCCGGCAGAAAGACAAACCCTATGAAACACTCTGAAGGCTTTCTAAAATTAGTTAACGAGGCGAAGGGCCGGATTAACGAAGTGACCGTCGCCGACACTCGCGATCGGATCGGCTTGAACCGTGACGCGCGTCTGATTGACGTGCGCGAGGATGACGAGTGGCGCGCAGGACATGCGGCCAGGGCCGAACACCTCGGCAAAGGCATCATTGAACGCGATATCGAAGCGACCGTGCCTGACAAAGCAACTGAAGTGATTCTGTATTGCGGCGGCGGCTATCGCTCAGCGCTGGCGGCGGACGTTTTGCAGAATATGGGTTACACGAATGTCTGGTCGATGGCCGGCGGCTGGAAGGCCTGGAAGGAATCAGGAGGCGAATGTCTAAAAGGTTTGCCCTTCAATTAGTCGTACTGCGAGCTGCCAGCTCGCAGCGCAGGCTGGCAGCCCGCGCTACTTACGCCGGAGCGAAATCGACAGATTTCTCGCGTCATTCCTGAGCCCCCCTGACGGTCGGGCTAGTGCCCCCGCTCTCCTGGGCCATTATGCTCGTCTCTCTCAAAGCCCTGCGTGATACAATCCGCGCCCGCCGGCTGCGGCGTAACCAAACGCGAGGCTGCGGCGTCATTAACGTTCTGATCAGTCTGTTTTCTTTCAAGATACAACCCCGGAATGTCCGACAAACTTCAGTTTGTCGATAATCAGAGACTAAAGCTCGCCGGATTTCATCTGGACGAGCGCCGTGCTGGAACTTGAGTACACCAACCGCGTCAAGCTATCAGCTTCGCTGCCAGGAGAAACTCATGAGAAAACTCTACCCCTTTGCCATCGCTCTGGTCGTTTTCACATTTGCGTCACTCGCGCTGGGCCATGAAGCCAGGCTGGTCCGCTATCCCAGCTATTCGAACGGCCGCATCGCCTTCACCTACCTCGGCGATATCTGGACGGCCGATGAAAATGGCCAGAACATCCAGCGCCTGACAGTGAACAAAGCGCGAGATGCGTATCCGCGTTATTCACCGGACGGCAAATGGATCGCTTTCTCGAGCGACCGCAACGGCAACCTCGATGTCTTCATCATTCCCGCGGGCGGCGGAGCGGCAAAGCAGCTGACTTCGCATTCGGCCGACGACGCGGTCCTGGGTTGGACTCCCGACGGGCGCGGCGTCTTGTTTAGCAGCCAGCGTGGAGAAGACTTCATGGGGATGCTTTACATAGTAAGCGTCGATGGCGGCATGCCCTGGCGCGCCGGGCCGGACATGGGAAACCAGGCCAGCTTTTCGCCGGACGGCAAACGCATCGCTTACAACCCAAAGGGGCA
>JAWWPL010000078.1:0-6030 GCA_033850605.1 Blastocatellia bacterium
ATAAGGAGCCGACCCATGTCTGACGAACTTCGATCTCTCGACCGACTCACAATCTCGAATCCTTGCAACGCCGATTGGGCCGCGATGTCCGGCAACGATCAGGTCAGGTTTTGCGAGCATTGTAGCCTGCACGTAACGAATCTTTCGAGCATCACTCGATACGAAGCGATGCGTCTGGTCGTGCGCTCGCAAGGACGCCTCTGCGTGCGCTATCTCGTACGGCCCGTCACCGGCGTGGTCCCCCGGAGCGTGCCGGAAAAACTATACCGCATCAGCCGGCGGGCAACGCGAATTGCCGCGGGAGCTTTCACGGCGACGCTCAGTCTGTCGAGCGCGGCCGCCCAAACCGCATCGCGATCACAACTCGATGCGTTGCGGCCAGTTTCAGCAATCGCTAATCCTGGCTCGTCACGCGAAACCGGAGTCAGTCTGTCTGGTGTCGTCACCGATCCAAATGGCGCGGTTGTCGCCGGAGCCAACGTGACCCTGATTAATACGCAATTCCAGGTGATGTTCACTTACATCACAGGGAACGACGGTGCTTACAAGTTTTCGCTGCTTGAGGCCGGCCGGTACAACCTGACAGCCGAAGCCCCCAGCTTTGCCAAAACAGAGAAGCCTCAGTTCGACTTGAACTCCGGCGCCAATCACTCAGTGAGTCTTGAACTTAAAATCCCTGAGCTTATCGCTGAGGTGGAAATCTATAGTTCCGTCAGCGTGGAGGAATCAGTACAAGGCGGCGTGTCGTTCCGAGAGCCTGAGGAGCCTTTGGTCAAGGCTGCCTCGAAGAACGATGCGACGGAGGTAGCCCGGCTTGCGCTCAGCGGTGCGGACGTCAACGTCGTCGATAAGGCAACGAATATGACCGGACTGGGCTATGCGATTGAAAACGGCAACCGCGACATGATCAACGTGCTGTTGTCCGCGGGCGCCGGGCTCAACGTAGCCAACGCACGTGGCGAAACTCCATTAATGTTCCTGCGCGAAAACGTAACCGCTGATGTCGTGCGGGACCTGCTCTCAGCGGGAGCTGAAGTGAACGCACGTGACGAATCGGGAACCACAGTTTTGCTCAGGTTCGCCGCTTTGGGCAGCTTTGAGGCGGTCAAGGAGTTACTGGATGCCGGCGCGAAGATCGACGCCAAAGACGACGACGGAAACACGGTGCTCATGAGCGCGGCGCAGAACGAGGATACGCGTCTCTTGCGGCGATTGATCAAGTCAGGGCTGAACGTCAACGCAAAGAATGCCAATGGAGTCTCTGCGATGATAGTCGCGGCGCGCTCGAGAAATGCCGATGGCTTAAAAGCTTTGATCGACGCGGGCGCAAGTTTAGGACTTCAGAGCAAAGATCTAAGCGACGCGTTAATGTTGGCGATGGACACTGAGGCACCCAGTCTGGTCAGGATCCTTCTTGACGCGGGTGCTGACGTGCGCGCTAAAGACTCCGACGGCAAAACGGCCTTGATGTTGGCTGCCCGTCACGGAAACCTCTCAACGGTCCAGACGCTCATCGATGCCGGCGCCAACCTGAACGCCACGGACGACGACGGATGGACTGCGCTTATGTTCGTGGACGAAGCGGAGGTGGCGCGGGTCCTGCTTAATGCGGGCGCCGACTTCACGATCAAAAACAAAGATGGCGAAACGGCGCTGGGAATGGCGCGCAAGTATGAACAGACAGAAGTCGTGAAGTTGCTGGAATCCCGCGGCGCGCCTCAGTGAACTCACCTCGATGTCCTCATCCCACGACAGCCGGGCCAATTCATTCTGGCCCGGCCTCCCTCCCACACCAAACGAAACCACCGCTCGAATCAGGGCTGGCCACTAAACTCGCACACCTTCGATCACGCTGAATGGGGATTCGGTGGGCACGATTCGCGTTAGCCGAAAACCAGCGCGTTCGTAAAGGTCGCGGAATTCTGCTTCGGTGCGCTCTCGGCCTCCGGTCATTACCAGCATGTTGAGGTCGATGAATTTGCTGAAGTGCGGCTCGTTGCCCGCCGGAACTACCGCTTCAACCAAAATGAGTTTTCCGCCTTCCGCCAGAGCGCGGTGGCAGTTTTTCATTATCGCGACCGACTGGTCGTCGTTCCAATCATGCACGATCCATTTCATGATATGCGCATCAGCACCCGCGGGCACGGATTCAAAAAAGTTTCCGCCGACTGGTTCACAACGGCCGGCTACGTCTGACGACCCGATCACGGACTGCGCGCCGTCGATGACTTGCGGCGAGTCGAACAGGATTCCGCGCATGTCAGGGTTGCGCCGCAGAATCGAAGTGATCAGACTGCCGTGCCCACCGCCGATATCGACCAGGGTATTGATGCCCGCGAAATCATAAGCCGCGTGGAGAGCCTCGTTGGCCTGAGCGGTCACTCCACTCATAGCGTCATTGAAGATCCTGGCGTTGTCAGGATGCTGCGCAAAAAACTTCCAGACATCGGTACCAAATGCATGATCGAAAGCAATCTCTCCGGTCTTTACGCTGTGCAGCAATTCGCCCCAGGCGGGATAGTGCTCTTCACCCAGCTCAGTCATGGCGAACGCCCTCAACGATCCGGGAACATCGGATCTCAGCGTCTGCAGGAGCGGCGTATCGCCGAACCGATTCTGATCGTCATGGGTAAGGATGCCCACGCTTGCCAGCGCGCGCAGTACGCGAAACAGCGAAGGCGCGTGAGTCGCGGTAACAGCTGCCAAATCATCCGCCGTTTTTGGCCCCTCCTTTAACAGATCAGCGAGACCGAGTTTTGCAGTGATGTAGATTCCACGCGAGATCCAGAAACCAGAAATCAATTGCAACATCGCGATGGGCGGCGGCACCGCGTTGGCAGATAGTTGTGCGCTCAAAGTCTTATTCCCCTCTTCCAAAATTGAATTTAATGCAGAGGCGATCTTATCGGGAGAATGAGGGGCTCGGCAACTGCCGCAGAGTGTCAGAAGCCCGCGCGTAAGCAAGGGCGACGGAGCAGGGCACGACTATGAAGATCCGACCAAAACGGTTCGGCGCCGTTAATTGATCACCAGCGAGTGTAGCCCTCTCTCACGGTCGGGCTTCTGACACAAGCTCGCTTGTACCCATGCCTCTCTGATTGTGTTAAGCTCTGGGGCTCCGTTATTCGATCCACTTTTTCCGTAGAAAGTCTGGGAGGAAATCATGGCTGAAGAAAAGAAATGCAAGAACCCACCGTGTACGTGTCCGCAACCGGACGACGGCAAGTATTGCAGCGCGTCCTGTGAAGGAACCGGCAATACAATCGAACTCGATTGTGATTGCAGCCACGAGGCGTGCCAGGGAAATTTCTGAGTTAGGTAGGTAGTGCGACTCAGGTGGCACAGACTTCAGTCTGTGTGTTTATTGGCGTAATCACAGACTGAAGTCTGTGCCATCTTTCTATTGCTGGTGCCTGGCGATGACCGCGCCCAGATGCTCGGCCATCGCCGGATCCAGCGCCCGTAATTTCTGTTGTTGCTCCTGGGCCTTCTTCACCTCGCCCAGCAACATATAACTAACCGCAAAATTGTAATAGAACGAAGGGTCGTTCGGATTGAGGCTGATCGCTTTCTGATGCAGCGGAATCGCTTCGCGCCCGCGACCTGACTTCGAGAGCGTTACCGCCATGCCGTCATACGCCAAGGGATAATCAGGATGATCGCGAATCAGGATGCGGTACACGAACTCGGCGTACTTCAACTGTCCGAGACGGTCATAGGTAACGGCCGAGTTGTATCGAGCCTTCACAAAGCCGGCGTCCAAAGTTACCGCGCGTTGAAAGGCCTCGAGCGCCCGCGGATATTGCTTTAGCTCGCCGAGCGCTTCACCCAGGCCGTTTTGTGCAGCCGCGGACCCCGCGTCCAGCGACAGCGAATCCCGGAAAGAGGCAGCGGCGGCTTCGAACTTACCCAAAGACATGTAGATGTTGCCTGCGTTCAGCAGCGCAAGGGCCGCAATCCTGGGCGAGGTCCTGGCCACGACTGCGATAGTCTGGTAAGCCTTAATGGCATCGTCGTGACGTCCCTGCTGTTCGGCAACCTGAGCCACTCGCGTCAATCGTTGCGCTTCTTTAACGGCATCAGTGGAACTTTGCGCGGGCGCCGCGGCGAATGCGCAAAGCAAGAGAACACTGCCAAGGAAGATACGTCTGGTTGATTGCATTATGATTTTCCGTCTGCGTGCGGCCATAGTGTCAGAAGCCCGACCGTAAGGGAGGGCTGCTCTCCCCAGCGCTTGATCAAAGAAATCGGCGCCGGCCCTTTGCTTACGCGCTTGCGTCTGACTCCGGCTCGCACTGCCGAGAATCACTGGCTCAACTGCTTATCACGGGCCGCACTTAAAATAAAAAGGGGTAATCGCACCAAAAGTCTGGGAATTTTTCGGGATTGGTTGTATTAATGTACCCGTAAACCCTAGTTTTGCAGAATCGTGTAAGGACAAGGAGGCGTCCTAATGACCAGAATCTTTCTCTTGCTCCTGATTGCTCTGATGTGCGCGCCCGCGGCGTTTTCCCAGAGCCGGGATTATTCCTTTTACGAATTTTATGTTGGCTATGCTTACCAGCGTGCCAGCAATAACGCCGATACGTTCGATAAGAACGGCCGGGCGAGGATCAATAACGCGACCATTGACCTGGTTTCAGAGAAACCGGCC
The DNA here is from genome assembly GCA_033850605.1 of Blastocatellia bacterium. Taxonomy (GTDB): domain Bacteria; phylum Acidobacteriota; class Blastocatellia; order Pyrinomonadales; family Pyrinomonadaceae; genus UBA11740. The sequence goes on from JAWWPL010000078.1 coordinate 4,655, forward strand.
TACAACGGTTTTGTGGCGGAGTTCAACCAGAATGTGACCCGGCACATCGGCATTGTGACCAGCTTTGCCGCCACCTTTAAGGGTAACGAGGGTTACTTTGATCGGAACTCGGGCAAGACGTATCGGGCCAATGTCCAGCGTTACGATTTATTGGTCGGCCCGCGTTACAACTGGCGCACCGAGGGGGTGACTCCATTTGTCGAAGGGCTATTCGGCATTGAACATATCCGCGCGGCCTTTGACGATCGCACCAGGAGCGCCACCGCGTTTGCAATGGCCTTTGGCGGCGGCCTGGATGTGCACGCTGGCGAGCACGTCGACATACGCGCGATTCAGATCGATTATTTGCCGACGTTCTTTAACGGCAAGCGACAAGACAACATTCGCGCTTCGGCTGGGGTCAAGTTTAAGTAAGAAAGACTAGCCGCAAAAAGGCACAAGAGGCACAAAAGAGAGAACCGTGCGCGGGTTTTCCCTTCTGTGCTTTTTGTGCCTTTTCGTGGCTGCTACTTCGTTTTTGCCAGCTCCAAAAATCTCGCTGCCAGTTTCGGTCCGACGCCTTCGTCTTCATGTTTGAAAAAGACGAAGGCGTCTTTCGATTTCTGGGCCTGCACTCTCTTCATCCATTCCACCAGATCGCTTTCATCGTAGACGGTGCGGCGCAAACGCAGGTAACCCCAGTTCGCCGTGCTGATGATTTCAGTAAGGGGCTTTTCGTCGGTGTCGGAAACCACCAGCGCGCAGTTCTTCGCATGCAGCAGTCGGAAGACTTCATCGTCGAACCAGGTGTCGTGACGGAACTCAAACGCACTGCGTGTATTGTCCGTGAGCAGATCAAGAAAGGCCCTGAGCCGATCAGTGTCTTTCTTCATGTTCGGCGGGAGCTGGAAAAGCATGACGCCCAGACGCTCTTCCAACAAGGCCGCAGTCTCGAGCAAATACTTCGTTTCATCCGCGACGTTATTTATCCGTTTGATGTGCGTGATGCGTTGGCTGGCTTTGATGGAAAAGCGGAACGCCTTCGGGACTTGCTCTTTCCACTTTTCGATCATACTCGGTTGCGGCAGGCGGTAGAAGGTATTGTTGATTTCCACTGCCGGTAACCGCTGCGAGTAATACGCCAGCATTTCTTTCGCGGGCAAGTCTTCAGGATAGAAGTTGCCCTTCCACTCTTTATAGCTATACCCGCTGGTGCCGACGTGTAGTTTCATTTTGGTTCCTTGTCAGAAATCCACAGATTACGCAGATTAGATGATACCGATTGAATCGGCGAAATCTGCGTAATCTGCGGATTCTATCTTTTACGAAATCGCGCGCGCGATCAGAAACGCCGCGCCGGCGGCCACGCTGCCAATCAAAGCCGTTTGCAAAGCACT
>JAWWPL010000084.1:0-15094 GCA_033850605.1 Blastocatellia bacterium
ACAAGCGGAGCAGGCTGAAAGCGTGCGGCCCGGCGGCAAGATGCCGGCGCTCCGGCAAGCGCTCTTTGGCATTGTGCAGGGCGCTTCACATCTCGATCTGCGCCGGGAAAGTTTGGAACGCACGGTAGAAGTCGGCTTTGATGGTTACGCCCTGGGCGGACTCAGTGTCGGTGAAGAGAAGCCGGTGATGCTGGAAGTGATTGAAGCGACCGCGCCTCTCATGCCGGCCGACAAGCCGCGTTATCTGATGGGCGTTGGCACCCCGGAGGATCTGGTCGATGCCATCGCGCGCGGCATCGACATGTTTGACTGTGTGTTGCCGACGCGCAACGGGCGTAACGGACAGGCGTTTACTTCGCTCGGCCGGTTAAATATTAAGAACGCGCGCTATATCAGGGATCAATCACCTCTGGACGAGGCCTGTGGTTGTTCGGTTTGCCGTCGACATACGCGGGCTTTTATCAGGCACCTCTATCAATCCGGAGAGATGCTGGCCAGCATCCTTTTGACGCATCACAATCTGGCGTTCTTCCTTGACACCATGCGACGTGTCAGGCAAGCTATCCGTTCTGGCCAATTCGCGAAATTTCGGCAAGAGTACACAGAGCAACTGAGCTCCGGATTGGGATGAGTGCGAGCCTCGAATTGAGTCCGCTTCTCGCCCGCTACCGCGGGCATTACTAACAAACTAATCACTTTATGACCTTATTCCTCTTTCAGGGTGGCGTTGGCGGGTTGGGCAGCGCCCTTGTGCCGATGCTGTTGATCTTTGGGGTCTTTTATCTTTTGCTGATTAGACCCCAACAGAAAAAGCAGAGACAGTTGCAGGCGACAATTGCCGAGTTGAAGACAGGCGACAAGGTAATTACCACCGGTGGAGTCATCGGCACGATCACAGCGGTGCGTGATACGAGTTTTTTCATCCGCAGCGCCGACAAGACAATCCTGGAGATTGCGCGCTCGGCGGTGGCCGGTGTCGACTCAGAAGAGAAACAAGCATAACCAAAATCAGACAACTGAGTTTGTCAAACAAGCGTTCATGAAGAAAAGGAATTTACTCCAGCGATCAATCATTATCGCGATTATTACCCTGGTCGGATTCTACGTGGTGATCGGGCCTCATGGGCGCCGGCCGCACGCCCGGGACTTTACCCCATCGGGCATCAAAGAGAATCTGGCTAAGAACATTAATCTCGGCTTGGACCTCAGAGGTGGATCTCACCTGGTAATGCGGGTGAAGGTTGAAGACTTTTTTGAGAAGCTTACGAAAGAAAGTGCAATCGCTGCGCAAGATGCTGCCAAAGCGGCGGGCTTCGACGTAAAGGAAGCGCACGCGGAAATTACCGGCGGAAATTACGCAGTCGTGCTGCAGGTGGGTGATGCGTCCAAGCTGCAGGAGCTGCGGGACGCGGTTGAGAAGAAAGCCGATCTCAGCGATCGTGTCGGTTGGTCCTTTTCGTCTTCCGGAAACACGCTCACCTGGACCTTGACTGGTGCGGCGCAGCGCTCCCTGGCAGAGTCTGCGACGGATCAGGCGATGAAGATCATCGACACTCGCATCAATGCTGTCGGTGTGGCCGAACCGACGCTGGCACGTCACGGAGGTCAAAACTCTCATGAGATCCTGCTGCAAATGCCGGGCATTCAGGATCCCGAACGACTCAAACAGTTGCTCGCTGGCGCGTCACATCTCGAACTCGTTCACGTGATCAGTTCGCCTCAAACCCAGGGACCAGTCCAGACGTATCCGAGCGAAGCGGAAGCGATCGCCTCTCTCAACAGCGGCGGAAAAGTTTCGCCCAATCGCCGCGTGCTTCCCTATACCGAGCGCCCCGAACTGACGGGTCAGGATGCGAACGCAAACGCAAGCGCTAACGTACAGACGCCAAAGAAATGGGTCGTCGTGGAATCTCCGGCAATTATCGACGGGGCCCAGTTGCGGAGCGCAACGGCGAATCAGTCTCGGGCCGGCGCCGACGAATACGAGATCGATTTTTCGCTGAAGCAAATTGGAGCACAGAAATTCGGAGAATGGACCGGCGCGAATATTAACGAGTACATGGGTGTGGTGCTCGACGACACCGTGAAATCGATCGCTTTCATTAAAGGCCAGATTTTCGATCAGGGCCAAATCACCGGCAGATTCTCCAAGCAGTCCGCGGACGATCTTGCGTTAACGCTTCGTTCCGGCGCGCTGCCCGCGAAAATTGAATACCAGGAAGAACGTACGGTCGGACCAAGCTTGGGTGCTGACTCGATTCGATCCGGAGTGCGCGCCTCGTTACTTGGTCTGACGCTGGTCGTGCTCTTTATGCTTATTTATTACCGCGGATCGGGCATCAACGCAGTCATCGCTTTGTTGTTAAATATGATCCTGATGCTGGCAGGGCTCATCATCTTTGGCGCCACTCTGACTTTGCCCGGCATTGCCGGAATAATTCTGACAATTGGTATGGCCGTTGACTCGAATGTGCTGATTTTTGAGCGTATTCGGGAAGAGATACGTTCCGGGAAAACCATACCGTCCGCGGTTGAGCAGGGCTTTGGCCACGCGTTTGTTACGATCATTGACACTCACGTGACCACGATTGTTTCGTCTCTGTTTCTCTACGCGTTTGGCGCCGGACCGATTCGCGGCTTTGCCGTGACGCTGGTGCTCGGGTTGTTGGTTAACTTATTCTCGGCGGTTTACGTTTCGCGGACGATCTTCATTTGGCTGCTCAGTCGTAAGGGAAAGCGGGTTGAATCGCTTAGTATTTAAGGAATCACAAGAGAGAAATCACCGCAGCCGGCGAATTGGATTGCGGTTCACGATTAACGAAGTTCATGCTGCAAATATTTCACCAGATTAATATTGATTGGCTCGGCAAGCGCCGTTTCTTTATTGGCATTTCGATCGTCCTAATGCTGGCCGGCATGGGTACTGCATTTTACCGTCACAAGTTTCATCCCGGCGGCACCGAAGCCTTCAACCTGGGCGTCGATTTCAAAGGCGGCACTGTAATAACAGTGCGATTCAAGCAACCGCCCCCGGCAGACGCACTTCGCGCTGAGATAAACAAGGCTGGTATTAAGGACGCCGTAATTCAATCGGTATTGAATAAACCCGGTATGTTTCTGATTAAAGTCCCGCATCAGGGGTTTGAAGAAACAGCGACGGGTGAAAGTCAGGCTGGCGTAGACGCTGCTCGCACAAAGATCAAACAATCACTTAATGTATATGGGGCGGAAGCCGATCCAAAGGTGAAGACGCTCGAGGATGATCCCACAGCAGCATATAAGATTGAGGGCACCGACGCGGTGGGACAGGTGGCGAGCAAGCAATTGCGGAATCAGGCGATAGCCGTCACGATTGCCGCCCTCGTCGGCATGCTGCTCTTCATTGCTTTTCGGTTCGAATGGACTTATGGCGCGGCCGCGGTCATTGCAGTCTTCCACACTGTGCTGGTGACGCTCGGACTGTTTTCCATATTTCAGATCGAAATCAACTTAACGGTCATCGCCGCGCTCCTGACGCTGGTCGGTTTCGACGTCAATGATTCGATCGTTATCTTCGATCGCATTCGCGAGAACCGAAAACTGTATCGACGGATGAATCTGTACGATGTCACCAACCTGTCGATCAACCAGACGCTCTCGCGCACCGTGATTACTTCCGGTCTGGTGTTTCTTTCAGTAGTCGCGATGGTGTTGCTGGGTGGTGAAACGTTAAGACCATTCTCGCTGGCGCTGCTGATGGGCATTATCTTTGGCACCTACGACACAATCGCGGTTGCCGGCCCGATCATGGTCTGGTGGGAAAAGAAGATCGCGGCGGCAAATAAAGTGTCCGCGCCGAGTGCGCGTGAAGCCAGTCTCAAACCACCTCGCGGCGCCGCGCGCGGCGAGCGAACACGTGATGGCGTCGGGAAGCCGTCGCAGGCGGCATAGTTGGGAACCAATGCATAAAGTTCGGGGTCTAACCCATCGTGTTGTTTTCCAGCAGCGTATGCGGTTACAAGGCCTACGGGATGCTGTTTCGCATTCGGATTTGTTCTTGACTTTGCGTGCAGTTGCGGCATAGACTGCCAGACGTTGCTGGCCAATTAAATACGCTCGTTATCGTGCCTTGGCTTCAGAGGGTAGGATGCACGGTGGTTTGTACGTTGAGAGGCCAGTTTCTTTGTGTCTCGCATAATAGCTGGGTGCAAAGCGTTGGCGCGGTAAAGGCGCCAGGCCTTTCCGCTGCATTCCCCTTCTAGTTGTCATCAAGCAGATTTTTGAGCGATGGGTTGATGGTCGCACTTTTGGACGATTAATTTATAGTCGCTGACCCGTTTGGCACCGATTTGGAGGACAGAAGGATGTTCGATAATTTGGTTGAGTCTGGTTCGCACTCGGCGGATATCAAGCGAAAGGGCGGGTTTCTGATCGGGTTTGGTCTCTTCTACCTGGTCTTGATCGGTATAGGCCTGATCGTCGCCATTCTGATGGCGCCCGCATACATCGATCAACAAACCCTCGAGCTGACCGCCTTGATCGCACCGGTCCCGGTTCCACAGCAACAACAGCAAAAACAGGACGCACCGAAGCCTGAGAAGATGGACATCAGCAAGAATGTGGACGTGCGCAAAGAGCTGATTGCTGATGTGACCCGAACGGATCTGGTGCCTAAAGAGATATCGGCTAAGGCGAGTGACATCCCTCCTGTGCGCAAAGGAGTGGTGACGATGCAGGGGAGCGGTAATTCGAACGCCCTCGCGCCGATGGCGCCGGGTAACGGCACCGGCTCGATCGTCTCCAACGCTCCGGCGAAGGTGGAGATTAAGGACGAGCCGCCACCGCCGCCACCTAAGCCGACGCCGCACGCACCAATATCCGGCGGCGTGCTGAACGGTAAAGCGGTTCACCTGGTCCAGCCGCCGTATCCGGCAATCGCTCGCAGTGCACACGCTTCGGGTCAGGTGGTGGTGCAGGTGTTGATAGACGAGAATGGCAACGTCGTTGCCGCGCACGCAACTTCGGGACACCCGCTGCTGCAAGGTGCGGCCGTGAACGCCGCTCGTTCATCAAAGTTTACGCCCACGAAACTTTCCGGGCAGCCAGTGAAAGTTAACGGCGTAATCATCTACAACTTTGTAGCTCAGTAAATATCCGGCGCGCTGGTTCGCTCCAGAAAACCGAGAGCTACCAGCGCTCGGTCTTAATTGCCGGTACGGAATCAATGTAATCAAAACCTTTTGGAGGAGTTACCGTGACTATTTTGACAAGCATCCTCGGAACGAAGGCGATGGGCTTTCTTTTCTTTCTTTTGCAGACTCCTAGTCCGGCGGCCCCGGCGGCGCCCGCGAGTAATGAGTTCACGCTCAGCGAGATGGTCAGGAACATGGGCCCGGTGGCTATTACGGTCGTGATCATTCTGCTGATCATGTCCGTGTATTCGATCGCCATCATGGTCGAACGTTATTTGACCTACACGGCGGCCAAGAAGCAGTCGCGCGAGTTCGCTCCCCGCGTGGCTCAGGCGCTAAAGAACAATCGCATCGAAGAGGCCATCAACATCAGCGATAAGCATCGCAAGTCGCACCTGGCGATGGTCGTCAATAGCGGCCTCCAGGAGTTTCGCGCGCATGAGCAATCAAACGAGATTTCGGGTGATGAGATCGAAGCGTCCAAGCGCGCGCTGCAAAGAGCCATTGCCATCAAGACGGCCGAGTTTCGCCGCGGCCTGTCGGGCCTGGCCACGATCGGTTCGACTGCACCATTCGTAGGTTTGTTCGGTACCGTGTTCGGCATCATTAACGCTTTCCGCGGGATGAAGACTGCCGCTTCGCAAGGTATCGGCGCAGTCGCCGGCGGTATTTCAGAAGCACTCTTTACCACCGCCCTCGGTCTGGTCGTTGCCGTGCCGGCGGTCTGGCTGTTCAACTACTTTACCGGCAAGGTTGACGGTTTTATCGTGGAGATGGACAACTCGGCTTCCGAGCTGGTGGACTACTTCATCAAGAACCGCACCAAGCAGTTGAATCCGTAACGCGCTGGCGAGCGATTGGCGCGGGCCTTACGGTTCCGCGCTTGCTCGGCTTTCGAAAGGAGTTTGATTTATGGGAATGCAAGGCGGCGGCGGCGGCGGATTGCAGTCAGAGATTAACGTCACGCCCATGGTGGACGTCATGCTGGTGCTCCTAATCATCTTCATGGTGGTCACCCCATTTTTGCAGAAGGACGTCAGTGTCGCGATTCCGCGCGATATGAACTATGCCGAAGAGGACCTGGTCATAAATCGAGAGGATTCGGTCATCGTCTCGATTCCTAAAGACGGTGATTATTACCTTGGCAAAAACAAGGTCAGTCTCGATGACCTCAAGACGCAAGTTGAAAAAGCGCTGCAGAATAAGAAGGAAGAAGACAAGGTCGTATACATCAAGAGCGGCATCGAGGTCAGCTATGGCGAGGTAGTCAAGGTAATCAACGCGGTTCGGGAAAAAGGCGTAGATAAGATTGGTCTGGTCGCCGACAAGAAAAAGAAGGGCCCGGAGGCGGCTCCGGCTCCAGCAGGTTAATCGGCGACAAATCTTCAAACGGGCGAGCCTGACCTGCTAACGCTCCCCGGTTCGAAACGAGGGTAAGTTATGGGAATGAGTGGTGGTGGCGGCGGTACGCGAGCTGTCCCGTACATTAATGTTACGCCGCTGATAGACGTGTTGCTGGTAGTGCTGATCATCTTTATGGTGGTCACGCCATTAAAGCCCAGCAGTTTCAAGGCGGACGTTCCGACGCAGAGGGATCCGAACGAAGACGTAAGCAAGCTTAAGCCAAATCCGCTCACGCTCGTGGTTTCGATCACGCCGGATCTACAGATAAAGCTCAACCAGGATGTAATGGGCTCGGTGAACGATACCAGCGCGCTGGCAGCCAAGCTGCAGCAAACATTCCAACAGCGGAAAGCCCAACATGCCTATAAGGTAGGGATGGAAACATCCACCGTGTCTGAAGATCAGAAGATCGAAAAGACCGTGTTCGTAAAGGCGCCGCGCGCCCTGCACTACGGTGATGTCGTCAAGGTGATCGATGCGATCAAAGGCGCCGGCGCTAGCCCGGTCGGGTTGCAGGTTGATGATCTGCCGTAGCAAGAACTGTAACGTATTCGCCGGTATTTCTTCCGCCAGGAAGTCTTTCCACTTAACCGGAGAGCTCGGCGGCATCTTTCATTTAAAACGGAGCTAATAGAATGAGATTCTCCTGGTCCAGGATCGGCGCGACAGCGATCCTGGCTTTGTTTGTCGCCGCCGGTGCCGGCTGTACGCTCGCCAACAAGATCAGGGCCAAGAATGAACTGAACGAAACGGCGCGCTCTTACAGAGATGGACACTTCGACGAAGCCGAGCAGCACGCCCGGCGTGCACTGGCTCTCGAGCCAACTAACAAGACCGCGGCCATCTTCATCGCTCGGATCCTTCACCAACAGTACAAGCCGGGCGTAGACACGCCGGAAAATGTCGCCAAAGCCAAAGAAGCGATTGAAGCCTACCGAAACATCCTGCAGATGGATCCAAAGGATGAGGAGGCCTATAAGGCAATCTCGGTGCTCTATTCCGCCATTAAAGACGATGATAAATTGCGCGAATGGATCTCCAAGCGGGCAAATGATACTAGTCTGCCCAATGAAAAACGGGCCGAAGCCTATGCAATTCTGGCGGGAAAGGATTGGGACTGCTCATTCAAAATCACCGAGCTCCCCGACGTTAAGGTCGCTAATGATCCAGCCAAACCGGGCATCACTTATAAGAAACCTAAAGAGCAAAAGGATTTCGACAAGATTCAGCATTGCGTGACGCGCGGGCTGGAAGAGGCCGAGACGGCCATCAAGTATGATCCAAATAACGAATCGGCCTGGTCTTACAAAACCAACCTCTTGCTTGAGGCCGCCAAGATAGCCGATATGGACGGCAAGGCCGATCAGAAGGCTCAGTATCAGAAACAAGCCGAAACGGCAGGTAAGAGAGCTACCGCCCTGGCCGAAGAACGTCGCAAGAAAGAGGAGGCAGCCGAGCAGGCTGCGGCCACTCCGACACCCTAAGCCGAGCGCGAAAAAGCGTTCAGCGCTAAACAAACTGTTGCCATCGAATAGGTGACGCGGACTTTCGGGTTCAGCGTCACCTATTTTGTTATACTTGGCCTGTCAGTTGTCAGTAGTTAGTTGTCAGTGGTCATTAGATGAGATTTGCCAGTGACGACTGACAGCCGGCCACTAACAACTGACTGATTGTTTTATGGTTCGAATCGAAGAAATTTGCGAAAAAGTCCGGCGTAATCATCCGCAGGCCGACCTCAATCTGTTGCGGCGGGCTTACCTGTTTTCGGCGCGCGAGCACAAGGGACAAAAGCGCGCCTCGGGCGAATCTTACCTGGTACATCCTTTGGAAGTCGCGAACATTCTGGCCGATATGCGGCTGGACGCCGTCTCTGTTTCGACCGGCTTGTTACATGACGTAGTTGAAGACACGCTCGCCGATACCGCGACGATTCGCGACTACTTCGGCGAAGAGGTGGCGCATCTGGTTGAAGGGCTCACCAAGATTGCGCACATCAGCAGCGTCTCGCGCGAAGAGCAACAAGCGGAAAATGTACGCAAGATGTTGCTAGCCATGGTTGACGATGTGCGCGTCGTGCTGGTGAAACTCGCCGATCGGCTGCACAACATGCGCACGCTGGAATATCTCAGCGTCGAAAAGCGACGCCGGATTGCGCAGGAGACGATGGATATCTACGCGCCCATCGCGCATCGCCTGGGAATGGGTAAACTGCGTGGGGAATTGGAAGACCTGGCTTTCAAGAACCTGCATCCGGATGATTACCGGGAACTCACCCTGCAGATGGAAAAGCGGCGCGCCGCGAACGAAGCATTCCTTAATGATGTGACCGCCACCATTCAGCAGCAGATGGAAGAGGCTGGCGTTCCCTTTGTGCGCATCGAGGGCCGCGTCAAACGTCTGTATTCAATCTGGAAAAAACTTGGCCGGCAGGAAATTGAACTTGATCAGGTTTACGACCTGGTAGCGGCGCGAGTAATTACCCCCAACGAGATTCGCGACTGCTATGCAGCTCTGGGCGTCATTCATACTACCTGGAAACCGGTTCCCGGCCGCTTCAAAGATTGGATTGCCACCCCGCGCGATAATCTTTACCAGTCGTTGCATACGTCGGTCATTGGAGGGAAAGGCCAGCCGTTCGAAGTACAAATCCGCACCGAGCAGATGCACTTAACCGCCGAAGAGGGCGTGGCGGCACACTGGAAATACAAAGAGGGAAAGCGCGGCGCGCGCGACGACGACGAGGCCTTGAAGGTTTTGCGCTCGCTGGTCGAATGGACCCAGGACGTAAAAGACTCGCGCGAGTTCATCGATGCGCTGAAGCTCGATCTCTATCCCAAGGACGTCTATGCCTTCACCCCCATGGGCAGAGTAATTCAGTTGCCGCGGGGCGCGACGACGGTGGATTTCGCTTACATGATTCACTCGGAAGTCGGTAATACCTGCACCGGGGCTCGCGTCAATGGCCGGATGGTGCCGCTCCGAACCCTGATTCAAAACGGCGATGTAGTGGAAATCATCAGGACCGCGAACGCCCACCCGTCGCGCGACTGGTTGAATTTTGTGGCGACGTCGCGCGCGCGCAATCGGGTGCGCCACTGGGTGGCGGACCAGCAGCGCGCTGAATCGATCGAAATCGGACGAAAATTGTTCGAGAAGGAAGCCGGCCGCTTTCAGCTCTCGGTCAAGAAGATGCTGGGCGACAGTAACGGCGATCTTAAACGCATCGCGAGCGAGTATGGCTATGGGCGGACTGACGATCTGCTGGCGGCGATGGGATACGGCAAAATTGTTCCGCGCAACATAATCGCGAAGTATCTCGGTCCGGAAAAATTCGAGGCGCTGGACAACCAGAAAGTATCCCGTCTGCGTACCGGCGTGCGTGCGGTCAAGCGCCTGATAACCGGCGACGACGCGATTGTAGTTCGTGGGGTGGAAGACCTGATGGTAAATCGTGCGCGCTGCTGCAATCCTCTGCATGGGGAACAGATCATAGGCTATATCACCCGTGGCAAGGGTGTGGCTGTGCATACTGCGCGCTGCAAGAACGTAAAGCAGTTGATGATCAATCCTGAACGAATCGTGACGGTAGAGTGGGCCGCCAAGCCGGAAAAGACGGCCTATGCCGTTAAGCTCCTGGCCGTGACCGAGAACCGCACCGGCATGTTCGCCGGCATCACCGGGGCCTTCTCAGATATGTAGACAGGTATTCGCGACGCCCGGGCTTCAATTGGGCCCGATCAAAAGGGCCGCATCGAAGTTACTGTAGAAGTATTCGATGTGAAGCATCTGGACAAGGTAATGAGCTCGATCAAGAACGTTTCGGGTGTGTTGGATGTTGAGCGGCTGCAGGGAGCGGCTTGAATACAAGTCCTATAGGACCTATTTCTTCTTCTTCCCCTCCGTGTCGTAAAGCTCGATCGTTTCGGCATAGGGTTTCACCTGTTCGCTTATTTCAGCAGCGTCGCCGACGATAACAATAGCGGCGGTGTCAGATGTGACATGGGCTTGCGCGACGCGTTGAATATCTTCCGCGGTCACCGCATTGATTTGCTCTCGATATGTCTCCAGGTAATCGTCCGGCAGATCGTACATTCTGATGCTGACTAACTGATCGACCAATCCGTCCTGGGTTTCAATCCGGATTGGGAAAACTCCGGCGAGGTAAGACTTCGCGTTCTTCAGCTCTTCCTCAGAAACAGCTTCGTCACGAATCCGCTCCAGCTCATAAAAGAACTCATGAAGAGAAGCACCGGTTACCGGAGTCCGCACTTCGGCGGTGGCGCGGAAGGTGCCGGCCAGACGACGTGCATCCAGATTTGAATAAGCGCCATAGGTGTAGCCTTTTTCCTCGCGCAGATTCATGAACAAACGTGACGAGGCATTAGCACCCAGAATCGTATGCATCAAGAGCATCGGAAAGTAATCCGGGCTGGTGCGAGTGATTCCTTCATTCGCGATCACAATATTGGATTGGGCGGAACCAGGACGATCGACCACATAAATTGAGCGCGCGTTGCGCCGGGGCAGGGGCGGAAGTTTCAAATCAGGTAGAGCGCCAGGCTGCCAATCGCCGAAAAGTTGCTCGATGCGCGCGAGCATCGCCTCGCGATCGACATCACCCACAACCATAAAGACCGCATTGTTTGGAATGTATGTGGCGTCGCGATACTTTACCAGGTCGTCGCGCGTCATTGAGTCCAGCATTTCCGGAGTCGGGGCCAGCCGCGAATACGGATGAGTGCCGAATATGACCTGCGACAAGCGCTCGGAAGCCAGGAACGTCGGTTGCGCCCGTTGCTGGATGAGCATTTGCTTGGTGTTCTCGCGGGTTAAATCGACCTCGTTCTGCGGGAACGACGGATTCAAAGTGACGTCCGCCATCAAATCAAGAATCTCGTCAGAGTACACAGACAGCGATGAAGCCGCCACAGTAGTGAAGTCAGAACTTGACCCAACCGCCAGGGTCATGCCAAATCGTTCGACCTCTTCGGCAATCCGCCGGCTGTTGCGTTTCGCGGTACCTTCCGTCAACAAGCTCGACATTATGTCGCTCAAACCCGGCCGGTCTGCCGGATCATTCGCATCGCCGGATCGAAACGCCAGGCGAAAGCTGATCAGCGGCAGGCGTTTGTCTTCGACCACCACCAGACCTAAACCATTCGCCAGCGTCGTTTCCAGATGCTGAGGAAGTTTCAATGGCCTGGGTGCGAGCGGCGCCGGCATTTGACGGCGAAAGGCTTCAATCTCGGTCATATAAAGACGGGTGCTCCTGTTTGAACTTGAGATTATTTAGGAATCAACGCGGTCGCTTGCCGGTTCGGCATGTTGTTGCGGCATGCCCAGGGAACCAGTCGTTCGGTCTTCAGGGGCGGCAGGCACTTGGGGCGGAGGGGCAGTCGGTTGTTTGGGTTCGCCCGGCTCGATTGGCGTGGCGGCGGCGCCTTCCTGCGTCGCGGGCACAATCTCAAGCAGCACGCGATTGTCGTTATCCAGAAATTTCGCGACGGCATCGCGAATCTGGTCGGCAGTGATTTTCAGGTAGTTAGCCAGATCCGAATTAAATAGTTCCGGGTCGTCGTCGTACAGCGTGAATTCGGCGAGTTGCTGCGCGCGAAATAATGAAGACTGGCGACTCCGCACCGCACTATTGAAGAGGTTGTTGCGCAACTTCTCCATCTCTTCGTCGCTGGGTCCGTCGGTGGCGAGGCTTCTGATTTCCGCCAGGATGGCATCGCGAATCTGTCCGCCTTCGCTATCCGGCTTGGGAATTACGACGATGAAGAGTCCGGAAGGTCCGCGGCGCTCATCAATTCCGCCTTGAATCTGCACGACCGATTCTTCGCCTTTAACCAGCTTCTGATACAGCCGCGCGCTTTCGCCTTCGAACAATAAATGGCTGGCCAGCGAGAGGGAATAAAAATCGGGGCTGCGGCGCTCTGGAATCTTCCAGCCGAGCGCGAAGGCCGGCACCGGCGCCAGCTTGTCGAGAAAAGTGTCCTGATGTTGGGCGACATCGGCAGGTTCGCTGACATCGACCGGAGGTGGTTCGGGCTGGCTGGGTATGGTGGCGAAGTAAGTTTCAACGAGCGCCCGAGTTTCGGCCATATCGAAATCGCCGGCAATCGAGAGCACGGCGTTGTTGGGAGCATAATAAATGCGGAAGAACTCGCGTACGTCTTCGACCGTGGCCGCGTCCAGGTCTTCCATCGATCCGATAGTCGAATGCGAATTAGCGTGGTTGCGAAAACACATTTCGAACAAGCGGAGAAATCCATTCACGTAAGGCTGATTATCATAACGAAGCCGTTTTTCTTCCTGGACCGCCGACCGCTGATTGTCGAGATTCTCCTGCGTTACACTTAACGTGCGCATGCGATCACTTTCCAGCCACAGCGCCAGTGGCAACTGACTGGCCGGCAAAGTCTCGAAATAATTGGTTCGCTCGCTGGAAGTGGTGCCGTTCATCGTGCCGCCGGCGTTCGAGATGTACTGAAAGTGCGCGGCCTTGGGAACGTTTTCCGAACCCTGAAACATCATGTGCTCGAAAAGGTGAGCAAAACCGGTGCGGCCTTCGCGCTCGTTGCGCGAGCCGACGTCATAATAGACAGCCACGGAGACGACTGGCACAGAGTGGTCTTCATTTAAGACCACGCGCAAGCCATTACCGAGGCTGAATTGTTCGATGGGTGTGTGTGGAACCTGAAAAGTTTTCTGCACGTACCAGCTCGATCCAAACCGCGCGGCGCGGTTGATTAAGATATCATTTATAGAGCTTAGGATATAGAGTTTACCGCGTTATGGCCCCGATTCACAAAGACGCCCGCTTTGAGTCATGTCGTAATTTCAGATTGCCGCTCCCCGAGTAAAACGATCTATGAAATACACGAAGCGGAACTGATTGTCTTAGTGCGGTTTGGTGTGATTTCGTGGATCGGCCGGCTCCGAGGGGAAAAAAACCAAATCAGGACACCACGCTGCTCAGCAATGCTCAGGAAACAATAAGTGGCGCAAACTTTCAGTCGTCGCGAACGGTTGTCATAACCTTACCGACTGAAGATTGCGCCACTCGATCAGGCTAAGATGCGAGCCCTAGTCTTTCTTCTCGCCCACCATGCCGCGTAGCTCAGCGCGAAGCCGTTCGATCTCGGCCAACTTTTGTTCGACTCGCTCGAACAGCGGACCCTGTGTCTTGATCCCTTCGTCGATCAGAAATGCGGCGGCTTCCGCCCGGGTGCCGAATACGCCGGCCTGAACCAGTTGGCCGAGCTTATGCTGCGCGTCCTGCGATACCTTTACCGCCAACATGTAGTCGTCCTTGGCCGAAATTGCTCGTTCAATAGTACGACTGATGTCGCGGCCAATAGCCGAAAGTTGTTCCGGAATACGCGCGGCCATGTCCCGCATGGACGAGCTCACGTTGGAGCGGTCTTCGGTGTGCTCTGGTTCGCCCTCATGCATGATCAACTCCTCTTTTTTGTCCGACTCGTCTGTTTGCGGCTGAAAAGATGTGCTCATTAGATAGTGCTCCTTAAACTTTGGTAACTCTTGTACGCTGCTTTGGGGTTACAGGTTCATTCTAAGAAGCCGAAAGGTGAGCGTCAAGGAGAGGTCTTTTGGGGTAGTGTCTTTATTTGAAGATGAGGTCAGTACCGGGAGCGGTAGCGACCGGCTCTCGTGATCGCGATCCTGGATCGTGGGCAAGTTGCGACCCGGTCGCTACCGCTCCCGGTACTGACTCCATGCCGTCCTCGGACTGTCTCCCGCAAATTAAGACACCACCTCTTTTAGTACTTCATGCCGCCTTCAAGTCGGCGCAGCACGCTGAGCATCGGGTAGCCATGATCGGAATGCCGGTCAGGCAATAAGGGCAATCTTTTTTGGAAGGATCTGTTTTTCTGAGCTTGTTAACAACCTTGACCACCAGGAAAATTACCAGTGCAATGATCAGGAAGTTCACGATATCGTTGATGAAGGCGCCATAGGCAATCACGGGAACGCCTTTAGCCTTCGCGTCGGCGAGCGAAACGGGCACGCCTTTCGAGTGATCGAGAACCAGAAACAAGCTGGCGAAATCGATTTTACCCAGGAGCATGCCTATTGGAGGCATGATGATTCCGTCTACGAACGAGGTGACGATCTTGCCAAAGGCGACGCCGATTATCACGGCCACTGCCAGGTCAATGATGTTTGCGCGAGCAATGAACTCTTTGAATTCTTTAAGCATGGGTCTCCTGTGGCACAGACTTCAGTCTGTGATTCGTGAGTGTGGATCACAGACCAAAGTCTGTGCCACGGGCTACTGACAATTCGTGGCGAGCTTGTAGCCCGCCCCTTCCGCCTCGTCCTTATCCTTAAACCTAATCCGTTTGGCTTCGACGACCTTTGTTAAGGCCGCACAGTCGGATGGGTAGTAAAGCTTTGTTGTTTGGTCGCCAATCACAAGCTCTGCGGCCGCGGCAGCTTCTTCCCGCCGGGTGGCTATGGTCTCTTGCGCGGCGTCATCGCTGAGGCGAATGCTG
>JAWWPL010000101.1:0-6183 GCA_033850605.1 Blastocatellia bacterium
TCAAGTGCGGCTCGGCAAACTCCTCAAACAACTCGACCACACGTTCCGCGGGCTCATTCCGATCCAGCTCGCCATCGCGGTAACGGGCAATCGCATCTTTCATCGTCAGTCGTTCAAACGGCTGCGAGAAATCAATCTCATGCTCGCCATAACGCACATGTGTATGGCCCAGCGCAACGTACACAACTGATCGTAAAAGCTTCTCGGCAAAATCCATCATCTGGTTCACGTCAGCGTAAGCCATGTAGAACTCGAGCATGGTGAATTCGGGATTGTGTTTGCTCGAGATGCCTTCGTTGCGAAAGTTGCGATTCAGTTCATAGACTTTTTCAAACCCGCCCACGACCAGCCGCTTCAAATAAAGCTCCGGGGCGATGCGCGCATAGAGATCTATATCGAGGGCGTTGTGATGCGTCTTGAAAGGCTTGGCGGCAGCGCCCGTTGCCAGAGGCGTCAGCATCGGCGTTTCGACTTCGATATAACCGTGCTCGTCGAGGAAGCGGCGAATTTCGCGCACGGCCCTCGAGCGCAACTCAAAAACTTCGCGTGGCGTCAGGTCGCCTTCTTCGCGCTCCAGCTTCAAACTGCCGGCGATCAGATCGGCATAGCGTTGGCGCTGGCGAATCTCGGCGTCGTGAATGCCGTGCATCTTGTCCGGCATCGGCAGTAAAGCTTTTGCCAGGAACTGCAGCTTCTCGACGTGCACGGACAATTCGCCGGTTCGGGTCACGAACAGATAGCCTTCGACGCCAATGAAGTCGCCGTGATCCAGCAAATTGAAAAGGTCCCAACCGTTGACTTCGCCGCCGTCCGTGTCGTTTCGCACTCCCGCAATGTCCTGGCGGCGAACGTAAATCTGCAAACGTGAAGTGCCGTCAGACAAATGCACAAAAGCCGCTTTGCCCATCACCCGCGGTGGCGCGGCAATACGCCCGGCGATGCGCACGTGAACTCTATTAAGCTGAGTATTCGCTGTCTCGAGATCATCCGGTGAAGGCTTCTGGCCTTCGGCTACGCGCGGTTCGAACTTCTTGAATGCCTCGCCGATGGAAGTGATCGTGTCTTCGCCGGAAGGATTCTCAGTGACGTGGCTACGCTCGAACTTGTTTGGATAGACGTTGCCCACCAGCTGGCGCAAGGCTTCGAGATGTTCGCGCCGCGCCTGGGTCTGATCGTTGTCTTCAAGAAAAGGTACAGTCATAAGAGCGTCTCGATCGGGAAACGATGATAGTAAAGGGTAAATGCGAAATCGTAAACCGCAACTGGACGCAATGGGAGCGCGGACATCCTGTCCGCCAGCGGGCAAAGCCCGCTCAGACATACGCCTGAAGCCTCTTACTCCGAGGCTGTTCGCGCTGCGCGCTCAGGCGGACAGGATGTCCGCGCTCCGAGATAGGGCGTGCACCGCTATTTGCTCCAAGCCCTCGCATGCTAGATTGTTCACGGATGTCCACCACCAAAATTCTTTCTGCTGACAGCCTTCTCGCTGAGCGCGCTCGTCTGCGGGCCGCGGGGCAGAAGCTGGTTTTCACCAACGGTGTCTTCGACATTTTGCACGTCGGTCATGTGCGTTACCTGGCCGAGGCAAGCGCACTCGGTGACGCTCTGGTGGTGGCGATTAATAGCGATGCATCGGTGCGGGCGTTGAAGGGGGCGGGCCGGCCTTTGATGAGCGAGGACGAGCGGGCTGAGATCCTGGCGGCTTTGCGTTCAACCAGCTACGTAACGATATTCGATGATCTATCACCGCGAACGTTGATAGGGCGCTTGTTGCCCGACGTGCTGGTCAAAGGCGGCGACTATGCCCTCGACGAGATTCACGGTCGCGAAGAAGTTGAAGCCGCGGGCGGTCGGGTGGTAAGCCTGCCGTTCATCGCCGGCGTTTCGTCGAGCGCGATCATTGATCGGATGAAGAAGGCGGGGTAGTCCGGCCGTTAGGGAGGGCGTATGAAGTAGGACACGCCCCGGATGCGGCTTTGCCGCCTGATGTGCGGAAAGGCTTCGCCTTTCCGTCTAATTTGTTTCAAGTATTGATGAGGCTGCGCCTCCGCGTTGGCGAGGCGCAGCCTCGCCAAGACTTTGAGTTTGCGACGCACGGAAAGGCGAAGCCTTTCCGCACATCAAGTGGCAGAGCCACGATTGATTTGGATTCGAGCTGAATGGCGATCACTAGCGAAACAACTTCAGTCCTGCAAAACACACTGAACTCAGTTGCCAACAGCGCTGAGTTCCAACGTGTGCTGGACGACATCAGGCGCGGCGCGCGCGTTGTGTCGATCAGCGGACTGGTGGCTGGACCAGCGCGGGCCCTCGCGCTGGCCGCGCTGCAACGCGAAACCGGAAAACAATTTGCCGTCGTCGTCCCGGCCCAACGCGATCTGGAAGACTGGGAGCGCGACATTAATTTTTGGTACTGCGCGTTGCGGGCCCGAGCTGAGACGAAAGACGCCGTAACGGTACTCCCCTCCTCGGAAAGCGATCCGTACGCCGGCGGTTCTCCACATACCGAGACACTTGAGAAGCGCGCGCTGGCGCTCTGGCGCCTGGCGCGGCGCAAGCGAAGTGGCACGGGCGTCGCGCCCGTGAATCACGCGCAGGATGCGCATGCCACTGCTGACTTTGTGCTGCTGACTTCAAGGGCCCTGGCGCGACGTACCGTTCCACCGGCTGAGGTTTTGAAAGCCGGCGCTATGCTTCGCCGCGACGAAGATCATTCTCCGGAAGAGCTGGTTGAGAAATTGATCGCGGGCGGCTATGTCCGCGAAGACCCGATTGCCGCGATCGGCGAGTTTTCGATCCGCGGCGGCATCCTGGATGTCTGGCCGCCCGGCCGCAATTCCCCAGTCCGGATAGAGTTTTTTGGCGACACCGTGGATTCAATTCGCGAGTTCGATCCGGAAACACAGCTTTCCACGGTTCAGTTAGCCGAAATCGAGATTCCGCCGATGCGCGAACTCGCGGTCCGGCCCTCGGACTTTCGCGAATGGGCGGCTCGCGCACGGGTACGCTGGCGCGACAGCCGCTTTGCTCGATCGCTGCGTGACCGCACGGTTTTCGCCGACGAAGGCGAAGACTTTCCCGGTTGGGAATGGTTGATTTCGCTGGTCCACGAACGAAGCGCCAGTGTGTTCGATTATTTGCGGGACGCAGTACTGGTGGTTGACGAGCCAGTCTCAGTCGAGAATTTTCTGGCGAGTGCGTTTCAAACATTGGCGGATCGCTTTACCGAGACCGACGCTGCCGACGACCTGGGACTATCGGTGCCGGAGCTTTATCTGACCGTTGAAGAGTTGCGGGGCGGGATCGATGCAATGCAGCGCATGGAGCTGCGCACGCTGGGCCGTACCACCACGAAGATAGATCAGGAGATCGCGCTTGATGCTGAACAACCAAAGGTTTCTGTCGGTAAGGAGCGAGCACAGCGAAAGCCATTGTTTCTATTCCCGGATGCGGACGGGTCGAGCACCCCAGCGGGGCTGCCCCGCCGGGGACCCCGCCCGTCCGCGCTCCCAGGAGACGTCGAGTGGAAGGCCCAATCCGTAATCCGTTATCACGGGCGTCTGCCCGATCTCGCAACCGACTTGATCAAGCGGCATGCAAATCAGCAAGCCACCACACTCTTTGTAATGCCGAGCCGCGGCGTCGCGGAACGGGTAGCGGAAATCCTGCGCGAGTATGAAGTCAACGTGCGCCTGACTTCGTCCGTCGACCAGACGGATTATGCAGCGCCGTCGGATGCAGTTGTCACCTCCGGGAAACTTTCAGGGGGATTCGAGCTTCCCGGGGCGCGTTTGGTAGTTCACGTTGAAGGCGATCTATTTGACGAGGCTGCCGAGCCCGCGCTGGAACGGCGGACCACGGCGATTAAGAGAGAAAAGAAGCGGCGCGCGCGCGGCGCGGCTTTTCTCTCTGACTTTCGTGATCTGAAAGTCGGCGACTATGTCGTGCACATCGATCATGGCATTGCGCGGTTTGGCGGACTCGTTACACTGGACCTGGGGCCGACTCAATCGGCAACTGTCAGCGCGCTCGCGCCGACGCCTCGCGGTGAGTTCATGCTGCTCTATTACGCAGATGAAGCGAAGCTCTATGTGCCGGTTGAGCGGCTTGATCTGGTGCAGCGCTACTCGAGCGCCGAAGGCCATCAGCCAACGCTCGAACGTCTGGGCGGAATCGGCTGGCTGAAGACCAAGGCAAAAGCCAAACGCGCGATGCGCGATATGGCTGATGAGCTGCTGCGTCTTTATGCCGAGCGCAAGCTGGTCTCCGGGCACGCCTTTCCCGCGGACGCTCCCTGGCAACGCGAATTCGAAGAAGGTTTTGAATACACACTGACGCCGGACCAGGAAACCGCGATCGAAGACGTGAAGCATGACATGGAAACGCCGACGCCGATGGATCGTCTGTTGTGCGGCGACGTGGGCTATGGCAAGACGGAAGTAGCGATGCGGGCGGCCTTCAAAGCCGTAATGGACGGCAAGCAGACTGCGATCCTGACGCCGACGACGGTGCTGGCTTATCAGCACTTCGATACTTTCCGCCAGCGCTTTGCGCCGTTCCCGGTCAAGGTTGAATTGCTTTCGCGCTTTCGTTCCACCAAAGAACAGAAGGATGTGGTTAAGCGGATTGAAGCGGGCGAGGTGGACGTCGTGATCGGCACCCATCGCTTGCTTTCAAAGGATGTAAGCTTTCGCGATCTGGGTCTGGTCGTGGTCGATGAAGAGCAACGCTTTGGCGTCGCGCATAAAGAACGTCTGAAGCAGCTGAAGAAGCGTGTGGACGTATTGACGCTTTCGGCGACTCCAATTCCGCGCACACTGAACATGTCTCTGAGCGGCCTGCGCGACATGTCTCTGATTGAAACGCCGCCGAGCGACCGCCTGGCGATTCAAACGCAGGTAGTTCAATCATCGGACGCCGTGATCAAATCGGCAATAGATCTTGAATTGGCGCGCGGCGGGCAGGTCTTTTTCATTCACAACCGCGTCGAGTCGATCGAAACCATCGCCGCTTTGGTCAAACGGCTGGTGCCGCAGGCGCGCATGGCGGTTGGCCACGGCCAAATGAACGAAAAAGAAATGGAGCGCGTCATGCTTGATTTCATTGGTTATAAGTATGATGTGCTGGTGGCCACCACGATCATCGAGAACGGAATAGACATCCCCCGCGCTAACACAATCATCATAAACCGCGCCGACAATTACGGTCTTTCCCAACTTTATCAATTGCGTGGCCGCGTGGGCCGTTCCAGTCGCCGGGCTTATGCCTATCTGCTGATCCCGGCAGAGCAGGAGTTGTCGCCTATTGCGCGCCGGCGGCTGGCGGCTATTCGAGAGTTTTCTGACCTCGGAGCCGGCTTCAGAATCGCGGCGCTCGATCTGGAATTGAGGGGCGCGGGCAACATGCTCGGGGGCGAGCAGTCGGGGCACATGGATGCTCTCGGCTTTGATCTTTACACGCAGATGCTGGAGCGCACGGTCGGTGAGTTGCGCGGCGAGCAGATCGAAGACGAGCCGACTGTTTCGCTCAATCTGGGTGTCGACGTCGCTATTCCAGAGTCCTATATCTCCGACATGGGTCAACGGTTGCGCACCTATAAGCGGGTGTCGTCGGCGCGCGACGAGGAAGCGCTGGCCGCGATTCGCGCCGAAACAGAAGATCGTTATGGGCGGATCCCGGAGCCAGTTGAGGACTTGTTCGCTTATGCGCGCTTACGACAAGCGTCCGAAACGGTCGGGGTCGTATCGATCGACCGGACCCGCGACGGAATCGCCATCAAACTGGCCGAAAAGGCCCGCGTCTCGCCTGAAAAGCTGATGGAATTGATTCAGGTACGGGAGGGAGCGAGTTTCACGCCCGGCGGCGTTTTGCGCCTGCAGCTGAACGCCGAGGAGAAGGACTATTCCCTGGCGGTCGCCCGCCGCGTGTTGCTGCAAATCAGGGCTGACGGTTAGAATGGCCGTCCAAACCAGCACCGCAGGCGCCAAATGTTTATCGCACCGTATCGGTAATTTTATTCCAGCTCCTTAGGAGCGATACATGCCGCTCCTAGCAGGCTGATGAAAAATTACTCTTAGCCACAGAGGCGCGGAGACACAGAGAACGAATAGAACAACGAGAGAGCATGTTTGTTGGCATTTTTGATTATTTCGATTCGGCTTTTCTCCGTGACTCAGTGTCTCC
>JAWWPL010000141.1:0-5468 GCA_033850605.1 Blastocatellia bacterium
GCGAGGCTACGCCTCGTCAATCGCTGCGAGGCGCAGCCTCGCAATCTGTTAATGATACTCAATCGGAAAGGCACAGCCTTTCCGCACATCGAGGCGGCAAAGCCGCATCGCCCGTTTCGAACACTTCTATCTTCCCTCTTCTGGTCGCCCTTCTGCTCACTGCTTACTGCTTGCTGCTCACCTCTGGCTGCAGGAGAGACATGCAGGACCAGCCCAAGGCGCTCGCCTATCGCGAAAGTACTTTCTTTCGCGATGGCCTTTCATCGCGGCCGTTGGTTCCGGGCACGGTCGCTCGAGGTTACCTGCGCGCGGATCGTGAATTTTATCTCGGGAAGAAAGCCAATTCGGCAGCAGCCGCCGCCGGTCAGCCCGCGCCAACCGTCAGCCCCGCAACTTCAGGCGCGACGATGAATGGCGCATCGTTATATCCGGATGACGTCGAAACTTTTCCAATTCCGATCGACAAAGCCGCGATCGATCGTGGTCAGCAGCGCTATGACATTTACTGCTCAGTCTGCCACGGCATGACCGGGAATGGCGACGGCATGATCGCGCGGCGTGGCTTTAACAAGCCTTTGCCGGCCTCTTATCACCAGGATCGCCTGCGACAGGCGCCGGTGGGCCATTTCTTTGACGCGATGACCAACGGTTGGGGTGCGATGCCTTCTTATGCGACGCAGATTACGGTTGAAGATCGGTGGAAGATCATTGCTTACATTCGGGCGCTGCAGTTGAGCCAGATGCCGGCCCAGGCGGAGAGTACGCCAGCGCCGGGGACAAAACCCGGCGTAACAGTGAGAAAGTAAAGATGGTTTCTTCCCCTCCCTTTGGGAGGGGTTGGGGGAGGGTGCAAAGCTTGACGCCGACAAACCCTCTCCCCGGCCCTCTCCCAAAGAGAGAGGGAGAAAGACTCAGAAGTTTAGCGAGAAAAAGAGACGGCGGACAGGATGTCCGCGCTCCATTTAGATGATACAGGCTGGATATACACCGCCGGGAGAACTGAAGCGGGTGAGCACTATGGCGCTTGGAGTTGGCGCTGTGTTCTCTGCTCTCCTGGTCTTTGGTTTGCTGATCGATCGCGCGCAGTTCTTTCACGCCTATCTGGTTGGTTTCATCTTTTGGATTGGGATCACGCTGGGAAGCACGGCGCTCTTGATGTTGCAGCATCTGACGGGCGGCGCGTGGGGGCTGATAATTCGCCGCGTGCTGGAAGCGGCGTCGCGCACTCTACCTCTGATGCTGATTCTGTTTCTGCCTATCTTGCTCGGGCTGAATCAGATCTACATCTGGACGAACAAGGCGCAGATGGATCAGGTTCCGGCGTTGCGGGAAAAGACTGCGCACTATTTGAATCCCGCGTTCTTCACGGTTCGCGCGGCGGTCTATTTTGCGATCTGGCTGGTGATGATGTGGCTGCTGAATACCTGGTCGCTGCAGAACGATCGCACAGCGAACCGGCGTTTATTGAAACGTCTGCAGATGCTCAGCGGCCCGGGCCTCGGCCTGCTGATAATAACTATTACGTTTGCCTCGATCGACTGGGTAATGTCGCTGGATCCTGCCTGGTCTTCGACGATCTTTGGATTGATCTTTGTGGCTTCATGGAGTTTGAGCGCTCTGGCCTTCGGGATCCTGGTGATGTCATGGCTGGCCCGGCGCGAACCTATGGAGGCCGTCGTGCGCACTTCGCATTTTCATGATTGGGGCAACCTGATGATGGCCCTGGTCATGTTGTGGATGTATTTTGCCTTCTCGCAGTATTTGATTATTTGGTCCGGCAATCTTCCGGAAGAGACGGTCTGGTACGTCGCCCGCAAGCATGACGGCTGGGGCGTAATTGCGCTCGCGATCGTGATCCTGCAGTTTGCCTTTCCGTTCCTGACGCTGTTGTCGCGCGCTGCCAAAAACAGCCCGCAGAGACTCGGGATGCTGGCGCTGTTGATTCTGGTTATGCGGGTGGTGGACGTGATCTGGCTGATCGAGCCCAGCTTCAATCGCGAGCATTTTCATTTGAGCTGGATGGATATAGTTGCGCCCATCGCTGTCGGTGGATTGTGGATTGCCACGTTCGCGTGGCAGTTGCAGAAACGTTCGCTGGTTCCAATTAACGATCCGCAACTCGAGCAGGCGTTGACGGCGCACGCCGGGCATTAAGTAGTTATGAAGAGGATTTTCAACCGCACCGTACGCAAAGGGTTTCGCAAAGGAACGCAAAGGATTCTCTCTGCGAACTCTGCGTCTGCCCTCAGCGTACTCTGCGGTTAATTTAGCCGGCCGCCAAACCTGGATGCGATTTTGAGATGAGCGATTCGAAACACACACATCACGTGACCGAGACGCCCGACGTCGCTTACATCAAGAACGTCGATGTTATGCACGAGATCAGCGATGTCCAAGTTCCCGGAATCGTGAAGTTTCTGGTGGCACTCTCGGTGCTCACTATCGCCACTTTTATTTTGGTCTGGGGTCTATTCGTCTCTTTTGCGAGTAAATCGACTGAGACGCCGCCGTCGCCTATGGCGCTGACTGAAAAAGATCGTCTGCCGCCTGAGCCGCGTTTGCAGGCCGCACCGGGTTTTGCCGAGGATCTCGAGAGAGTCACGGCCACCGAAAAAGAAGAGTCGGCCAACGCCATTTCGGCTGGAGCGGCCCATCCGAAAGACCCGCTGTATGAGAGCGATATCCTGCGAAGGCATTGGAATGACGTGCTGGAAAACGGACCAGTCGATCAGAGCGGCCGGCGTTACGGCATGCCGATCGAAAAAGCAAAAGAAGAAATTTTGAAGCAGGGATTACCCGCGAGACCGCGGGCCGCAGACGGCCGGAAGCAGTAGGCAGGAGAAGAGAGAAGGCAGTATGCAGAAGCCAGAAGTCAGAAAACACAGGCTCTCAGGAAGGCTCGTTGACGCAATGCGTTCCGCCGTTTACTTCCTGCCGCCTGGCTCGTGCCGTCTGCTTCCTGCTGTCTGCCTTCTGCTGTCTGCCTTCTGCCTACTTGCCTTTGGCCAGCCCGGCGCGCCGCAGCCAAACTCGCCGCTCTATGGCGCGGCGCCGTCAATTGGCCAGGTCTCCAACGGATTACCAAAAGTTTTGAAGAATGTCGGGATCGATCAAAGGCTGCACGAGCAAATCCCGCTCGATGCAGTCTTCAGAGACGAGCAGGGCCACGAGGTTCGTCTCGGTCAGTTCTTTCATGGAAAGCCAGTCGTGCTGTCGCTCGTCTATTACCAGTGTCCGATGCTTTGCAATCAGGTCTTGAACGGAATGATGGGCACGTTCCGGCAGGTATCTTTCAATATAGGCGAACAGTTCGAAGTGATTACCGTCAGCTTTGATCCGCGCGAGACGCCGGACCTGGCCGCAGCCAAGAAGAGTACGTACATCAAGGCTTACAACCGCCCGGGCGCCGAAGCGAGTTGGCATTTTTTGACGGGCGATGAAGCAAACATCAAGCGGCTGACGGAAGCGGTGGGCTTTCGCTATCTGTGGGATGAACAAACCAAACAGTTCGCGCATGCGAGCGCAATAATGGTGCTGACTCCGGAAGGAAAACTCGCGCGCTATTTTTACGGTATCGAGTATCCGCCGCGAGACCTGCGCCTCGGTCTGGTTGAAGCGTCGCAAAACAAGATCGGCACTCCGGTCGACGCGCTCATGCTTTATTGCTATCACTACGATCCGGCAACCGGAAAATATGGCGCGATTGTGATGAACATCGTGCGACTGGCCGGAGGTGTGACGTTGTTTCTGATTGTTGGAATGATCCTCGTTTTGCGAAAGCGAGGCAGTCGAGCTGAGTTGGTGACGAGAGGATCGGAGACATGAGGGCTCTGATAGTTATGCAATCCTGGTTTCCATTCATTCCGGAAAGCGCATCGACCTATTCAGGCGATGTAGACGCGCTGTATTTTTATATTTCCGGCGTGACGGTTTTTTTCACTCTGCTGATTTCATTCGTCATCATTTTCTTTGTTATCAAGTATCGCCGCCGCAATCCTTTCGAGATTCCGCGCCCCATCGAAGGCTCGATGAAACTGGAGACACTCTGGTCGGTAATTCCTTTGCTGATCGCGATGAGCATCTTTTTTTGGGGCGCCAAGGTTTACTTCAACCAGTACCGGCCGCCCCAGAACGCCATTGAAGTCTATGTCGTCGGCAAGCAATGGATGTGGAAGTTTCAGCATGCCACGGGACAGCGCGAGATAAATGAACTGCATATACCCGCCGGCCGCAAGATTAAATTGATCATGGCCACGGAAGACGTGATTCATGATGTCTTTGTGCCCGCGTTTCGCATCAAGGCCGATGTGGTCCCGGGACGATATACAACCGAGTGGTTCGAAGCCACGAAGCCTGGACGGTACCACTTCTTTTGCGCCGAGTATTGCGGCATGAACCATTCGGGCATGGGCGGATATGTGGTGGTAATGGAACCTACCGAGTTTGAAAACTGGCTCAGCGGTAATCTGAGTCAAATGTCACCCGCGGCCGCCGGCCAACAGATGTTCGAATCGCTGGGGTGCGCCTCATGTCATGGCGCGAATGCCGAGGGCGGACGCGGACCCGCCCTGCTGGGTGTATACGGAAGCAATGTAGTGCTAAATAACGCGCAATCGGTGAAAGCCGACGAGGCTTATGTGCGCGAATCGATTTTGAATCCTCAGGCTAAGATCGTCACTGGCTTTGGACCGATCATGCCGTCATTTCAGGGCCAGCTGACAGAGGAGCAACTTTTGCAATTGGTGGCTTACGTTAAATCTCTCTCAACGCCAAAGACTGAAACGCCGACAGCGAAACCGCCGCCGGCATTGGCCAAGCCGGCGAGTTCGCCGACGGTTGGGAAATGACGGCGCTAGAAGGCGAAGTGTCGCGATAGTTGCTTGAGCCGCGTAGCGGCGTGATGTTTATAGCTTCAGCGGATAGATGTCGCGCGAGCTCCGTAGGAGCGAAATATTTCTTTCGCCCATAAATGGGCTTGCGAGTCTTGAGGGAGTTTCAACTATAAATATTTCGTGCCCTACGGCACTGAAGAATCATGGAAGAATTCACGATACCAAAGCCGCCACGCACGAACTATCTCAATGCCGAATATGGCTTGAAGTCGTGGCTGCTGACTAAAGATCACAAGCGCATCGCGCTGCTCTACCTCGGCGCGATTAGCTTCTTCTTTTTCATCGGCAGCCTTTATGCGATGGCCATTCGCCTGGAGTTGCTTTCACCGCAGGCCGATCTCGTGCAGTCGAGCACCTACAACAAGATGTTCACCCAGCACGGGATCATCATGGTCTTCTTCTTCCTGATTCCATCGATTCCGGCGACGCTGGGAAATTTCCTGATTCCCATGATGATTGGCGCTAAAGACCTGGCCTTTCCGCGTATCAATCTGTTGAGTTGGTATATCTACATAATCGGCGGGGTCGTTACTATCTATGCGCTGCTCGCCGGTGGCGTCGATACCGGCTGGACTT
>JAWWPL010000191.1:0-6250 GCA_033850605.1 Blastocatellia bacterium
ATATGCCAACTGGACCAGCGTGTCGGCTGATGCGCAGGTTAACTTTATGCGCTCCTTTTACCGCGTTGTCCAGTTTGGGATGAGAACAGCGTACGCGGGAGTTTCAGTCAGAGCCTGTGTTAGTACGAAAAGCAAACGATCCACGAAATCACATGAAATAGCGCGACACAAGCCTTTCCGTGCTGTTTCGTGTGGTTTAGTGGATCGTATTACTTCTTCAGCAACCTGCACCACATACAGTTTAGTTAGCCCTTCCGAAATAGACGGGCTGGGTCGATACTTCGATTGAAAGGCCGGCTGGGCCGGATGAGGCTGACCCCGCGCTTTCCCCCGTGTGCCGAATTACTCTGAATTCACCCCTGTCCATGGGAATGTCGATACGGTGCGTCGTGTTCGAAGTGGTCCAGGCGGCAAACCGCCGACTGCTTGAATTCCTAAAGACAAGTACGTAGTCATCGTCTCGACCAACCGCCAGGCGTTGCTCGTAAACATAACCATTGAAGTAATCGCTAAAAGTCTTCGCGGCAAAGTAAGCGGGCTTTGGTTCATAGACTTGATCGCGATCAGCTTGGTATGTATTTCTAACGAGTCCGAAATGGTGTTCAGCGTCGCCTGGATCCGATCCGTCGTCATGCCAGTCGTACCAGATCGAGATCGGAATTCCATTGGCGGTGTTAGTCAACAGTTCCCGGGACAGGCGCGCAGCTTGTTTTTCCTCGGTCATGCCACGCCAGGCAGTTGAATAGCCCCACTCACCAGAGATGATCGGAATTTCTTTATCTGGGAATCCCGAGTTTGTCGCAACCCCGCTGTTATCGCTTCGGGTTCTGTAACTCTGAATCAATTTTCGCAGACGACAATATTCCAGCGCCGCAGTTTCCGGATCTGTTTTGCGATAAGGATGGACCGACACTCCAGACCAGAAATCCAGTAAACCTGCCCGGAAGCACGTCTCGAGAAATGAAAAATCAATCCCGGAAACACCGGGGCCGATTAGCTGTTCGTTTGGGGCTTCGGCTCGAAACGCGTGACCCACAGCCAAAGCCAGGTCGACGTATTCGCTGACTTGCGGTCCCGTGGGCCAAAACATTGACTTGTTGGGCTCGTTGTAAATTTCCCACATTATCCCGCGATTGGAAAAGTGTTTGGCGGCGGCCGACGCCCATCGCGCGAACGCTTGCCGCGCGGCTGCCGTTCGCGGCGGATTGCCGTCGTAAAGCGGGTTGCCGTAATCGAGGATGAATAGCGCGCGAATGTGATACTGCTCGAGCGCCTTCACCAATCGATCATAATCCGCAAAATCGTACCGGCCGCGCTCGCGCTCCGTAACGTCCCACTTGAAATCCATTCTTATCCAGCGAAACCCGGCGCCCGCAATCATCTTGATTTCGCCCGGCTGAGGATTAGTGAAGTGAATGTTGACGCCCAGGCCCTGGGGGATGGTGGAAGCGTCAGCAGTGGGGTGGTCAAACTTGCAATCCGAGTCAGCGCTGCAGCCGCTCATCAGTGTGACAAGAAAAATTAGAGGCAGGATCATTCGCAGCCCGTAAGGATTCGATCGCTTCACAGCTTTCCGGCAGTGACCGGCTTGACTACGAACCCGCACCGTTCGGGTTGAGGGCCGCGGCCAGAAATGCGCGCAGCGCAATCTGATAGCCGGCTTTCTGATTTGCCTCGAACGGCACGACTACGTAATGAACTTTCAGACCTGAGGCATTGAAGAAGTTATGGTATGCGAGGTAGTGCTTGCCGGCAATCATTGCGCCCAGAGTCGAGCGTGTTTCCGCATCCAGAAAAACCACATAAATCGTGCTCGCGTTCGGCCGCTGGATCGAGCCTTCTTTGATCATGCCTGATAGTACGCTCTGGATCTCCAGATCCGTGATGGTGCGATCGCCGGAAACGTCATCGGATTTCTCCTGACTTGAAGTCGCACCAAAGAAATTCTTTATGCCGCAATCGTCGAGGGTGTTCAGCTGCGTTTGATCAGTTATGTGGGCCAACAGTGTGGCCAGCTCAGGCTCGCGCGCCCGTAACGAGGCGGTCCGCCAGCCCATTCCGAGGAAAATGCTGTTCTGCTGGGGTGCGGCAATAACCTTAGCGTGGTTTCCCGAGTTAACAGGTTGAGTGTCATCAGAAATGATATATGCCCGCCCGCGATCTTCGTTGATTACGGATTGAGGCTGGTCCCCAGCGGTGTCGCGTGGTTTTACCTGCTGCGCCTGCACGCCGCCGGAAACGGCGACTATGATCAGAAGGACCAATTTGAGTTTCATAATTCCCTTTCGCGAAAGCAGGTCGTCCAACTAAGGAGTAATGACGTTCAGCAGAAAGTCATCCACGACGAAAGAAGTCTTCAGACTCGAATCTTCAGTGCCTACCAGATAGATTTGAATCGTCTGTCCTTTGTACGCTGATAAGTCGAACGAGACCTGTGTATAGCCCGCACCGGCGTTGAGATTCGAATATGTAGCCAACGTCGCCAACACCGTGCCCGACGAATTCCTAACCTGCACTTTCAGAGTGTCGTAGGCAGTTGTAGTCGAGGTCTCGGTGGTGTCGATGTGCCGCCAGAACGAAAGGCTGGCGCTGGTGGCCGTTGCGGGAATGCTGAGTTGTTGCCAGAGCGTATCGGTGTGAACTGAGCCATAGCCATTCAGCCATGCTTTCCACGAGCCGCTATGCGGCGCTTGAAAGCTGCTGTTATCAATCACTCCCGCTGAGACGGTCCAGGGCGCCGGACTTCCAGATCCATTTTCGAAACCGGGATTACCAAGCAGCTGTTGGGTAGTGCCGCCGCCGCTCGTGCTCACAGTCAAACTAATCGTCGCAGAGTGGGTTTTACCGCCCCCCGAACCGTTGACTACAACACTATAGGCGCCTGCGGCGGTTGACGCTCCGACGGAGATGGTCAGAGTAGCTGAGCCAGATCCCGGCGCGGCGATTGATGTGGGATTGAAAGTGGCCGTAGTACCTGCGGGCAAGCCCGATGCGGAAAGCGTTATTGCCGAATTGAAACTTCCCGAGATCGTAGTCGTGATTGTTGCCGCGCCTGAACTGCCGGCCGTCACTGTTAAGGATGTCGGAGCTGAAGCTATGGCGAAATCGGCAGAGGTGGCGGCGCTCACCGTCAGATTAATCGTCGCAGAATGTGTCTTGCCGCCGCCTGAGCCGTTGACGACAACAGCGTAGGTCCCCGGCGCGGTCGAGGCGCCCACGGAGATCGTCAGCGTGGACGAGCCAGATCCCGGCGCGGCGATTGATGTGGGATTGAAACTAGCCGTCGTGCCTGCGGGTAAGCCCGATGCGGAAAGCGTTATTACCGAATTGAAACTCCCGGATATCGTAGTTGTGATCGTAGATGCGGCTGAGGTGCCGGCCGTCACTGTCAAAGCCGTTGGAGCAGAAGCTATGGCAAAGTCCGCCGGTGTGCCTGAAGCCTGAACATTGAGAGCAAAGTCGTCCACGACGAAAGAAGTTTTCAGGTTCTGATTTTCAGTACCCACCAGATAGATTTGGATCGTTTGTCCCTTGTAAGCGGTGAGGTCAAAACTAACCTGCGTATATCCAGGAGCCGCGTTCAAATTTGAATACGTGGCCAGCGTAGCCAGGACGGCGGCCGAAGAATTGCGCACCTGGACCTTCATGGTGTCGTTGGCTTTGGTGGTCGTGGTTTCCGCGGTGTCGATGTGCCGCCAGAAGGAAAGGGTGGCGCTGGCCGCCGTCGATGGAATGCTGACCGCCTGTAAAAGTGAATCTGTGTGCGCCGAGCCATAGCCGTTCAGCCAGGCCTTCCATGATCCAGTATGCGCCGCTTCGAAACTGGTGTTATCGATCACTCCGGCTGAAACGGTCCAGGGCGCTGGAGTAGACGATCCATTTTCAAAGCCGGGGTTACCCAGCAATTGCTGTGTGCTGCTGCCACCCGTACTCACTGTCAAATTGATCGTTACCGAATGGGTTTGACCGCCACCTGAGCCGCTAACCACAACATTGTAGGTCCCCACCGGAGTGTCTGCCCCGACGGAGATCGCCAAAGTAGAGGAGCCTGAGCCGGGCGCCGCGATTGAAGCCGGACTGAAGCCGGCTGTCGCTCCTGCCGGCAGGCCCGCCGCTGAAAGCGCAATCGAAGAATTGAAATTACCTGACAGGCTGGAAACGATTGTTGACGAGCCTGCCCCGCTCTGGGGAATCGTCAGCGATGATGCCGAAGCTGATAACGAGAAGTTTGGACCAAAAATGATGTCGATGATCGGATGAAGTTCGATGGCATTGGGGGCGATCCCTTCCTGACCTTCAAAGTGATCAAAAAAGCCGACGCCGGTAATTTGTACGGGCACGCTGGCATTCTGGAAAGTCGTCGTCGCCGTAAACATCGCGTCGAACTGCGCGCGCGCATGGGCGATGCCGGCGGCAAAGGGACTGCCTGGGCCGAGACAACCTGGATCCGGGATCTCCGCAATCATTGTGCGGCCAGCGCTGTCTTTGAAGACCATGTGATAGTCGGCATCAAACGAGCGTGCGTATTTCACCAGCGTGGCGCTCACAACCCAGGTGGTGGTTTCGGTGGGCTGGATTCTGCCGTTGTCGGGAAGTGTCGTCGGCGTTGCGATACTGGTCAAAGCAGCAATCGTGGTCGAAGTTGCCGAACTGAGGTTTACCAGACTTGCGTCAGGATCGATACCGGTCTTAACGGACCAGCGCTCGCCTGAACACTGAGCGAAAGTCCGCCCGGAAAGTAAAACCAGAAGGACGAGGCAGAGCGATGACAGACAAAGAAATCGTTTCATTCTATTCTCATTCTCACTAGGCCGCGCGCAGGGCTCTTGAAAGCTCATTCTGTGCACGCGTCAGGGAGCCTCTTAGTCTCTCCGCCAGTTCGCGGACATGCGGTTCCTTGATGATGTTGATGTGGTTGCCGGAAATCTCATGCACTTCAATGCGACCCTCGACAAGTTCTCGCCAACCGTCGTGCAGGTCATAGTCGGCCGTAAGATCGGTCGCCAGAAAAAGGGTTACGTCCCCGGCGAAAGTTTGCGGGACATAGTCCTTGACGGCAGCAAAGTTAATCTCCTCGATATTTTTCAAAGCCGGCGGCAACCGCCTGCCCATCTTTTGATAGACCTTATAAGCACGGCGATACAGTTTGTGTTTGGCCTTTTCTGGAGCGTACTTGAGCTTGCCGATCACATACTCGAGTTTTTTCGCAGCACTCAGTTGGCTCAGGTTCGTCGCATGCGAACCGAGTTTTCGTCCGTAACGAAGAGCCCGCCGGCGTACAGATCCGGACCCTGGCAGCAGCTTGAAGTAGCCGGCCGGATAAGTGTCGAGCAGGGCCAACAACGCAACCTTCTCTCCTTCGGCTGCCAGCAAGCAGGCCATTTCAAACGCAATCGTGCCGCCCGATGAGCGGCCACCAAGCAGGTACGGTCCCTCGGGTTGCACCTCGCGCATCTCTTTGAGGTAATGCGCGGCCATCTCTTTGATATTGGTGTGTGGCTCTTGCTTTCCGTCCAGTCCCTTCGCCTGCAAGCCATAAACAGGTTGGTCCGGCCCCAGCAACTTCGCTAGAGCGTAATACTCGAGCACGTTGCCGCCGGCCGCATGAATGCAGAAGAATGGAATTCGCTCTCTTCCTCCCTGGATCATAACCAGCGATGACCAGGGCGCCGGCCACCCTTCTTCACGCAGCACCCGCGCCAGTTGCTTAACGGTCGGCGCTTGAAACAGCGTCGCCAAAGGAAGGTCGCGACCAAATGACTTTTCAATCTGCGCGAACAGGCGCACCGCCAGCAACGAATGTCCGCCAAGTTCAAAGAAGTTGTCATTGACGCTGATTGAACGAACGCCCAGGACCTTCTCCCAGATTCTGGTTAGCTTCAGTTCCAGCTCATCCGCCGGAGGAGCGAAGCATCTCAACGTGGCCGGCTTGGCGCCGTTGGTTGATGGCAAAGCGTTGCGATCGACTTTGCCTGTGGGCGACAGCGGCAACGATTCGAGCACGACAAATACCGAAGGCACCATGTGATCGGGCAGCTTCTCTTTCAAAAATTCGCGCAGCTCATCAATCGACGGCGTCACGCCGGCCGGCGGCGCCAGATACGCGGCCAGATGTTTGTCACCATTGTCCTTGCGAGCGACGACTACCGCCTCGCGCACCGATGGATGCTCGGCCAATGCTGACTCGATCTCGCCCAACTCAATGCGGAACCCGCGCACCTTCACCTGGTTGTCTATTCGCCCAATGAAC
>JAWWPL010000091.1:0-7303 GCA_033850605.1 Blastocatellia bacterium
AGTCCGCCGGCCGCCCTGCTGCCAGCCCTTTCTCCCTGCGGCCAACTGCATCACATTGATCTGATCTTCATGTATCGCTGTACGTCAGGAACGATGGTGGTTAGGCCCAGGTTAAGGTTCTCCTGAATTCCGGGGAGCACCCGATCGAGCCCGGTCCGCATCTGCTTGCGGACTTCCGGGTGCGACATAATCAAACCCGCCCCCGCGATCAACAGGGCAAAGCCGCCGACCAGATAAAGCATGTCCTTCGAATCCTCAGAACCATTATTTGCCATGACCGTCTCCTTTAGAGTTGCCACCAAATCCATTTTATGAATCCGCGGAGTCTGTTTGATTGCCCGCGGTCGTCCGTCTACATTCTTGAAATCCGGATGTAGCGCCGGATGTCGTCTAAGTTAGCGATTAGGGTGACAGCTGCGAACGCGAGTGCCGCCCCACCCACAATCTTCCAGACCGTGTGGGCCGGTGATTGGCAGGTTGTAGCTGCTTTAGCAGACCTGGCTGCTCGCTCCTGTTGCTCTCTCAACTTGGTCTCACCCATTCTATTTTCGCTCATTCTCTTAACCCCCCTACTCGTAAGTCGCCCTTGACACCGTTTTCTTTACAAAGCTTGTTGACCAGGGACTCAACCACGGCCGCTGCCGGGTCAACAGCCGCTTCGACTGGCCCGCTCAACCCCATCTGTCCTTCTTCCGGGCCGAACGTCGCCGGCTCGCACCCCACTAACAAAATCTTCTTAAACTGCCCGCCCATTGACTTCACCATGCTCAAAACCTTCATCGGGTTCATGCTGTGGGCATCGACCATTCCCGAGGCATCGATACTCTCGATCTCGTCAAGCTCCGGTTCGATCGTGTAGATCGTTCCCGGCGCTTCGCCTCGCGGAGTCGCATCGACAAAGATCGTAACGTCGTTGCCGTCGAGTAGTGCATACGCTAGATCGAACCCGCGAATTCCGAAATCGACGACGCGCACGTTGTCGGGCCAGGTGCGCTCGGTCAAGCGCTTCACTACTTCACATCCGAACGCGTCATCGCCAAGAAAGATATTGCCTATGCCGGCGACGAGTATGCTTGGCTGGTTCATAAATCGGTAAATGGTGGATGGTAAATAGTAAATGGAACGGTGCCGCGAATGCGTTTCACTATTCACTTTTTACCATTCACCATTCACCTCCTCGAGTGGTTCCACCTCATCCGGTGAAAAGAAAAAGCGATGTCCGGGCTGACGGAGCATACCCAGGTCCCGTCCCGGATCATCGTCCACCACCACCGCCAGGTGGGCATTGCCCTCATAGTCCTGTTCAATGGCCTCGACCACGGCAACCCTACCTGAAAGCGCGAGGTCAAAAATGTCGCCGCCCACGCGCGGCTTTAAGCGGATGCGGTCGCCCTGTTTGATTTCAATTTCCCCGGCAGGGCCAGCGACGCGCACGTGGTCCAACAAGGTCTTGTCTTCCAGCAGTTGCCATTCCCATTCGTTCATTGAATGCCTTTGGTTGCCCCGGCAAATAGCGAATGGGTGTCTCTATTTACCATTCACTATTTACCATTCACCTCTTTACGCTCTTCATCGCTCCGTGCATCTTCATCAATTGTTCCACCGGAAGCGTCTCAGTTCTCTCCAATATTTGGCGGGCCCGGTCATCCGCGCCGCGCATCTCTCGTTTCTCTTCGTCGGTCAGGGTCATGATACGCAGGGTCAGGATCTCGTCTATTTCGGTACCGTCAAAAAGACTTCCGGCACTCTCCGGCGCAATCCGCGGATAGTCGTAAAGGATAATCGGTGACGACAGCATGCAATCGCGCGCTCCCTCTTCGCCGGCCAACACCGGATAAGTGCCTACGTTGTCACATTGTGCGGCCGACTCGCGAAATGCTTCGGGCGGATCGAGAAGAGATACGAATTCGCCATCGTGTAAGTTGAGAATCGTGTGGGTAGAAACAAACGATCGCATTAACGCCTCATCACGACTCTTGTACTCCGCCGCCTCAAACGGCGTTAGGTTCAGAATGTGCACGGACAACTTGCTCAACTGATTCGATTGAGAATCGCCAATCAGCAGCCCGCAATCCGCAATTTGAATTTTCACGGCACCCTCGATGGCTTGCTGTCTGCGAATAATTACCCCGACCATTTCACCGCTACCCTTGTCACATAAGGGTTCAATCTGTTCATTGGCCGGAAAGGCAAAGTACAGCGTTTGCGGTTGGGTGATCGCTGGGCCCACGTTAATCGCCGGCAGGGAAACATCGCGCTCAGTGGCTTCTTGCCAGGTTTGAAATAGTTTGCCATTAACCTCGAGCGCCGGCACCAGCGCGAAATGAGCCTCGCAGATGCCAACCTCGAAGTGCCCGCATTCGCTAATCGGCAATCGGCAATCGGCAATCGCCTGGCCCACCTCTCGCGTCAACAGATGCAGAAACCGCACCTTCACTTCGAGATTGCTGAGCGGAGTTCTTTGCAGCAGGCATTCGGTCTTCATGGTCCAGCTCTCAGTGCCATGTTGCGCCAGACTGTATGACTCCGGACACAGCGCGCCAAAATTCCAGCGCTGCTGATTCTTTACCGCCGACGGCCGATACGGATACAGGATGTACCCTTCGTAGAGCACGGCGTCGGCGATCTTTTCCACGTGGCTCTGACTCATAAGAGGATTTCCGATTCCTGTTTCCCGTTTCCCGTTGAAGGAAGGTCCTTTTCAACTCCGAAGTCCGGAATTTCCGACTTGCCATCTGCCCTCATCAGGCTTTCCAACGCCTGTTCCCACGTCGGAATTCCGTGATCCGTTTTATACCGTGAAAGCTTCTCGAAAACGTCTCGGCGCAGACACAGCCAGGCGCTATTTGGATAATAAATGTCCATCATCTCTTTCCAAATTCGGACCGGCAGACGATACTTGGCCTCTCTGTCCCAGGGAATCTGCTCTACCTGCAATCCTCCTCCAGCGCTTTCATAGAAAATGGTTCCGCTGAACATTAGATTGAGTGGTATCTCTCCATCTTCGAGCGCCGCAAAATACTTGGTGGCAGCCACATTGAAATCGAAAGTGCATGGAACTGGAAGATCAACCAGAGTGCTTCCGGTAAATTGCGGCACCATGACATTCGCGTGCGTCCAGAGCATGGCGCGCAAGGTGCGGCTCCAACGCTCCGGGGCGCCGAAAAGATCGCCCAGCCGCTCCTGTTCATGCTCAGCATATTTGCGGTGCGTCGCCTCGATCTGAATCTGGCAGCGCAACGCGACTGATTGAATCGTTTCCGCGGCCTCTGCGTTAGCAAGGCGCAACTTAAAGGCCAACAGCGGCGCGGCCGTGTAAGGAACCGCCTCTGCTGTCTCAACCTGGAAATTTAAGTCAGGCATTGGTTCCTTCTTTACAAAGAAGATTTGCCATTGCTATCCCTGCAACCTCCATCGTGCCCTGGCTCCGTAGGAGCCAAATGTTTATTACGCATTACAATCGCCGGAGCGCGAACATCCTGTCCGCCAGCGTGCGCAGCACGCTCTACTGCAAGCTAAGGTGAACAAACGTCGTTCGCGCTTCGCGCTCAGGCGGACAGGATGTCCGCGCTCCGTGCTTCTAGCGGAGCTAACCCGTGCTCGCTGCTTCAGCAGTCCGGTAAACCTCAGCACCTTTGTTCACCGATCTCTCTTTCAGCTCTGCAAAGAACCTACCAATCGCTTCCCACATCTCGGTGCCGCCGGATAGCCCTTGCCAATTCGTGCGGATCAGGCCCACCAACCTGTAGCACTCATCAATTGGAAGCAGATAATATTCCGCGGCCCCGCGCACGCGGTTTACCAAGAGGGCCTCGGTATCAGGCTCCATCTTCTGTAGCACGGGATTGCTTTGCAGGATTTCATCCCACGACTCAAAGTCCAGCAGCGACTCAGTGGCTCCCGCGGGGCTGGGATAAAGCGCCATCATCTTGCCCGCCGCGCTGCTCTGGAAAAAGAAAGCCATGCTGATCGGAATAAGCAGACTGTCCCACTGCGCATCAGTCAATTGAAAACCTGAAAGGAAGAGGATGCGCTGAGGCACCCGCCGGTATTTGGTATTTGCTTTGCCGCTAAAAAGAATCGCGCAGGCCTGACAAGCACAGACCATCTGGCGCGTGGCGATGTCTACCAGATGTTCGTGCTGCGAGTGCAATTCGGCGCTGCACAATTCGCAACGCTCAACGGCGGCGCGTTGTTTTACGAATCGTCGCAAGACGGCGAAAGGAGTCTGGGCATTGTCGATTTCCGATTTCCGATTTCCGATTTCTGAATGGTTATTTCCGTAATTGTTCGCCATACGCTTACGTCCCGCTCGAGAATGGCTGACTACGAACCGGCCTCTGTCAATCGGCAATGGCCAATCGGAGATTGGCAATAGTTTCAGGCTGGCGGCATGCCTGGGTGCTCTGTATCCGACTCCGCGCTGTCGATATTAATGGCGGTGGAATCTCTCGCCGTCTTGGAACCCGTGGGGCGCTCTGCGTGCGATGCTCCGGTCTCTTCCCGACCGGGCTCCTGGCCGTCCTGATTTTTTATGTCCTCGCCCTTCCTCGTACCCGGCGTATGCGTCGGTCCTGAAGTACCAGCGTTTCCCATTGTCTTTTCTCCTCATTGACAGCCGATCGCTGTCGTAAAGCAATGTAGAACAGACATTCGTCGCTCTCGCTCGTCAAATCCCCCTCAACTCTAGCCGAGCAGGAATGACTGTCTACACAGGGGGTAAAGCTACCCTTGCTCGACCCTGCTCGAACAACAAGGGGAACGGCTCGAGGTGCAGGTTCGGCTGATCTAACCCGCGTCCCGCGCGGATCACATCGTATTGCTGCCGGCATTTGGGGCAGACGAGATTAGTTACTTCAAGGTGCGCGCCCTGCAGTGCGCTGCCGCATCCGGGGCAGTTATTGCCGTACGCGTAGAACGATTCTCCCAGGCGACAGAAAAGGATTGAGCGCCCGCGAACCTCCAGGAGCCGGACCGTGCTGTGGGTGAGCGACGAAAGCTCAACGACCTCTTCCCAACCCTGAGCGCCGCCATTGCCGTTACCATTCCCGGCGGGGGAGGCCTTTCCGTTTCCAGTTGATTTCCCTATTTGCACGAAGCCTGTGGCGACAGCTTGCTCTGCAATGCCCTCTGCCTCAATCGCTACAACATCGGGAGCCGCGGCGTAAATGGCTTCTTCAATAGCGAGTTTGAGAGTCATCGAAGATGATGGACAACTCTTACAACTTCCCTGCATCCGCAGACGGACAACTCCATCAGTAATCCCGAGCAAGTCCACATTGCCGCCGTGCGAGTCGAGATATGGACGAACCTTGTCGAGAGCTTTAGTCACTCGTTCATCGAGCGTAAGAGGATGCAGGCCGTATAGCAGCAGCAAGCTGCCGACGAGATCATCGGCGGCGAAATTATCAAACACGGCATAACCAGACT
Source organism: Blastocatellia bacterium (assembly GCA_033850605.1). Lineage (GTDB taxonomy): Bacteria > Acidobacteriota > Blastocatellia > Pyrinomonadales > Pyrinomonadaceae > UBA11740. The sequence continues at coordinate 5,431 of JAWWPL010000091.1, forward strand.
CGCCGGCGTCCGCCACGATCTCCATTAGCCGTTCCAGTCCGGCGCCATGAAACTCCATTAGAGCTTGTACCAGTTCAAGGCTTGTGGCCCGGGCTTCCGGGTCGGGAAGGCTCTCAATCTTGCGGATTAGCCCCTCGACTTGTTCCATCTATGGCGGCAAATTTCTCTCCCTTAGAAATGTAGGGGCAGGGCTCGTCCCTGCCCGCGTTTACTATTAAGAACGTGGTCAGGGAAAGCCCTGCCCCTACATAAATCATTTCATCATGCCGAACATTGGTGAATGGTGTGTCTCCAGTACTTTGCCATTGCCAAGGTACATGTGAACGCCGCACGGCAGACACGGATCAAAGCTCCGCACCGCGCGCATGATGTCGATCCCTTTGAAGTTCTCGGGACCGTTCTCTTCAAAGATAGGTGTGTTTTGCACCGCATCTTCATACGGACCCGGTGTGCCATAGATGTCGCGCGGATTTGCGTTCCATGGCGTAGGCGGATAGGGATGATAGTTAGCGATCTTTCCGTCACGGATCACCACGTGATGCGATAGCACACCGCGGACCGCTTCGTGAAAACCGCAGCCAATCGCTTCATCAGGCACCTTGAATTCCGACCATGTTTTCGTGTGTCCCGCGTGTAATTCCGCCAGCGCCTGCTCCGCGAAGTAAAGAGCCGCCGCTGCCGCGTAAGCCTGAAAATAAGTACGCGCGCGATCGCGTTCGATGGCGTTGCTCCACTTGGGAATCTTCCACTCAAACTCGACCTCTGGCTTCATAGCCGTTTTCGGAAGATAGATCTTGACGCTATGACCGGTCGCTTTGACGTAGCCGATGTCCACCTTGCCCGCGAGCGCGGTCGCCCAGAAGCGCGCAATGGGACCACCGCCGGTATCCAGCGCCAGGTACTTGTTGTCGCCCTTCTCGCCTTCGTGGTACCAACGCGGTGACATCACCCAGGTGTAGTTGTTCTCAAAGTCGCGTTTCTGCGGCCTCGGAATGGTGGTCTGATTCCATGGGTGCCGTCGATCGACTGCATTACCCAAAGGATCAGTCTTCACAAAAGTTTCCCCATTTTCCCAATCGTCATAGTAAGAACTGCCAAGCAGGATGCGGATGCCGAGGTTGATATCGACCAAATCGGTGGTAACCAATTTACCGTCGACGACCACTCCGGGCGTGACGTACATCGCATTTCCCCACTCGTTCATATTCTTGTAGGTGTAATCACAGACCGCCGGATCCTGGAACGAACCCCAACAGCCCAGCAGGATGCGTCGCTGCCCTACCTTCTCGTAACCTGGCAAAGCCTCGTACATAAAGTCGAACAAATCGTCATGCAGCGGCACAACCTTCTTCATGAACTCGCAGTAGCGCATCAGCCTGACGAGATAGTCAGTAAAGAGTTGGATTGTCGGCACCGTGCCCACGCCGCCCGGATAGAGAGTTGACGGATGCACGTGGCGACCTTCCATCAGGCAAAACATTTCACGCGTGTAACGGCTGACGTGGAGCGTTTCGCGGTAGAACTCACCGCTGAAAGGATTCAACGCCGTCATGATGTCGGCGATAGTCTTGTAGCCATGGTCGGATGCGTGCGGCGCTTCAGTCGTCTTGGCCTTCTCCCAGACACTCGGGTTCGTTTCCCTGACCATCTGCTCGCAGAAGTCTACTCCGACCAAATTGTCCTGAAAGATGTTGTGGTCGAACATGTACTCGGCAGCTTCACCCAGGTTCACGATCCACTCTGCCATCGCCGGCGGCCTTACGTTGAAAGCCATGTTCTGCGCGTAGGTCGCGCAGGTCGCGTGATTGTCGCCGCAGATACCGCAGATGCGCGAAGTGATGAAATGCGCGTCGCGCGGGTCTTTGCCCTTCAT
>JAWWPL010000216.1:0-3172 GCA_033850605.1 Blastocatellia bacterium
TGAGACCCGGTCGCTACCGCTCTCGGTACTGACCTCGTGACACTCGACGGAAATTAGGGCACTACCAAGCATTCTAATAGAATTGCGATGTGTACCATTCGATGATACGCGTGCCGAACAATAACGAGACGAGTGATCCGATGCCCAGGAAAATTCCAAAGGGCAACATCATCTGCAGATCGCGACTTCCGCGTCGAAGCATCAGGGACACTCCGATCAGCGAACCACTGAGGGCGCCCATGAGAATCGTGAGAATAGTCAGCCGCCAGCCGAGGTACGCGCCCACCATAAACATCATTTTTACGTCGCCCAAACCCATGGCCTCGACGCCGCGCAACTTTTCCCACAGAAATCCCATCAGCCAGAGCGAACCGCCGCCCACCAGCGCTCCGAATGCAGCGCCAATTATTGAAACCACCCAGGGCGGATAAGTTGGAGGCAGGAAGGTCATCAATTGCTGCAGGTCATCGAAATGTCCCGGTCCAGCCAGATAAGGAACGACTGCTCGAGTAATCAAAGCGAAAAGAATTCCCGGATAAGTAATCGCGTTCGGCAAGATCATGTGTTCGGCGTCGATGAAGATCAGCGCCAGAATCGCGGCCGCGAAAGCAAGATCAAACCCCAGGGCGAACGACCATCCGTCATGCCAGGTTACCGCGACAAAGAGTAAAGCGGTCAGGGCTTCGACCGCCGGATATCGCGGCGAGATTGGCGCCCCGCATCCCCGGCACTGCCCCCGTAAGATCAGAAAGCTGAGAATGGGAATATTGTCATACGCTTTGATCTTAGCGTGGCACTTGGGACAACTGGAGTTGGGAAAGACGATCGATTGTTCGCGCGGCAATCGATGAATCACGACGTTGAGAAAGCTGCCAATGATTGCTCCCAGCACACCCATCAACGCGCAAGCGACCGGAAGTGGTAAGGGCAGGGGATTCTCAAGCGAAAGGTTCATGCAGGTGAGCATTGTAGCGCGGCTTGGATAGGAGCGCCTACTGGTTTCCTGTTTAGGGGTGTCTTAATTTGCGGTAGACAGTTGGCATGGAGTCAGTACCGGGAGCGGTAGCGACCGGGTCGCAACTTGCCCATGATTCGGGATCGCGATCACGAGACCCGGTCGCTACCGCTCCCGGTACTGACCTCATTCTCAAATTAAGACACCGGGCTAAAGCCGCGGTGCTAATGTGATCGCTCCGCGTTCTCCCGTCTCCCTGCAAAAGCCTCGAACACATTTCACGAAACCAAACTGATCCAATACTTTTCGTCTGCGGATGTACAGAGTATCGACTTGAGTAGAGCTCTTGAAAAAGGAGCAGCCCGACTGAAGTCGGCACTCCAAACGCTGTTTGCGGACCGTCTTCGTTTCATTTTCTCGCGTCGCCGCCAGGGTGTGTCTTTTGCAGCTCAGCGAGAATGGAATGCTTAAGCGAAGCATGGCGCCGGGCAAAGTTGGCGATCGTCAGGCCGGCGCGACCATCGCGCCAACCTCCCTTTAAAAGAAAACTGCGCACAAAGGCAGCCGGCCCCGCAATCGCAGAACGCCAGAGAGAAGTTCGTTTGCCGTCTCGCATCATTTGCCGCGCGCCCAGCGGCGCGTAACGCTCTTCGATCATTTGCCGGTGATGACTGGTGTCGCGCATTGAGTAGTGCAGCAGATCACCCTGGATCGTGCCGACTCGCGCGCCTTTATCCATTGATACCGATTCGTGAATCAGGCGTTCGCCCCAACGCCCGCGGGTTCGTTTGAAAAGCCGGAGTTGATAATCCGGATACCAGCCGCCGCCGCGAATCCAGCGGCCCATATAGAAAGCCCGCCGGGCTACGCGATAGCCGTCAAAGAGTGTCGACTCGTCACCGTTGCGCAATACACTAATGGAGCTCTGCAATTCAGTCGAGACGCGTTCGTCAGCGTCCAGGCTGAAAATCCAATCGTGACTAGCGGACTCAACCGCGAGCTGCTTCTGGGCTGAGAAGCCGGGCCATGTGTTGACGAGCACGCGCGCGCCACAGTCCGTGGCAATTTCGCGGGTTGCGTCAGTCGATTCTGAGTCAACGACCAGTATCTCGTCGGCCCAGGCGACCGACTCGCAGGCAGCGCGAATATTTTCTGCTTCGTTGAAGGTAATGATGGTGGCCGTGATCTTCATTGCCGATTGCCAATTGCGGATTGCCAATTGGGAGTATACACGGCGCAAATCGGCAATCGGCATTCGGCAGTGGTTTATGGCTTGGTGGGATCAGAGACGACTACGTTGTTGACTCTCAGCGTCGCCGCGGTCGCCCGCTGCAGATCGGCCAGCGCTTTGTTGTAGTCGGTCTGCGCCTGAAGTTCGTTAGTCCGCGCGGTGGTCAACTCGTTCTGTCTTTGCAGCAGCAGAAAGGTAGTTGAGCGGCCCACTTCGTAGAGCTTTTGCTCGCCTGCCAGTTGTTGTTCCGCACTCTCTCTGGCCTGGCGCGATGCGACCACGCGTTTCTGGGCCGTGTCGACGGACTGGGCGGCGTTGCGCACGTCCATTTCGACCGCCTGATCCTGAGATCGGTAGGAAGCTGCGAGCTGTTCGCGTTGGATCTGAGCCCCAGCGAGATTCGCTTTCGCCGTTCTGTTGCGGAGAGGAAAAGAGATGGCCACGCCCACCGTGATGTTGCGGGTACTAAAGCCCAAAAGGTTTCGCAGGTCCTGGCCATAGCCTCCGATGAGGTTGGACGGCGCACCGCTCACCGCAGTGGTAGGAACCACTGCGAGGGGCAGACCGGCCTGAGTTCGCAGAGCCTGAATTTGCGACAGCAGGAAGGCGTTCGAACTTGACGTGGGATTGCCGGAGATCAACGGCACCTGCGTTCCCGCGGGCAGTCCCAGTGAGGTACCAGCGAGACCAGTTGCCGCTACAGTGGATTGAATATCAACTTGCGGCAGCGTCTGGTTCTTGTAGTACTGGATGTCGACGGTATTGATGTCCTTTTGGAGATCAAGACGGCGCAGCTCGGGCCGATTCTTATGCGCTTCCTCGAGGGACGCGGTGAGATTGACAGGCGACAAGTCGAATGCCGGCACGTCCGTCGGAGTTAGCTGTGCCGACCATTCAGGGGACATCGGATCACGCAGCATGAGTTGCTTCAAAGTATTTTCTGACTGCGAATCATTCTGCGTTGCAACAAACAGATTTGCTTCTCT
>JAWWPL010000095.1:0-6319 GCA_033850605.1 Blastocatellia bacterium
GCGGCCACATCACCACCGCGAAACTGTTCGGTGAGCGCGAGATTAGCGACGAGTCGCCATTGGTCTATCTGGTCGCACCCACACTCCGCTTCCATCCTTCATTCATGACCCTGGCCCGCACCATCGCACCAGATATCGAGGTTTATCGCTTTGATATTAATGAGGAGTGGCGACGCGGCGTGCGCGTTGTTCGAAGGGAGCGAGTCAATGCCTAAGGTTTGGAGAGTTGGTAGGTTTGCTCATCTTAAGAGGAGTAAAGAACAACCTCGTTGTTAAAGTCGAGCCTTGAATCCGAGCGGCTTTGCCGTCTCATGTGCGGAAAGCCTATGAGCCTTCCGTGATGCGAATCTCTTCGCTGGGCTCCGCCCCGGGAATTGAGGTAAGCCTCAGTTTTCCGGGTGCCCTTGCGGAAAGGCAGAGCCTTTCCGCACATCAGGCGGCCTAGCCCAGTCTGGTTTGACCGAGAACGCGCTGGGTCTTACGTCGTCAACCGCCGATAAATCCCCGGCAGACGCTCCGGCAGCGAAAGGACATCGTCGATGATCGTATAGCCAACATCACCGTAGAGATCGCGCAGCTCGGCTTCCGATTCGCGATCGATGGTGATGCAGAAGGGTGTGATGCCTTGTGTCTTTGCCTGACGCAAGGCTTCGCGCGTGTCTTCGCGAGCGTAACGGGCGTCGCCGTAATCATGATCGTAGGGACGGCCGTCGGACAGAACGATCAGCAGGCGGGTGCGCGCGTCTTGCCTGCTTAGCTTCGCAGCGGCGTGGCGAATCGCGGCGCCCAGGCGCGTGTTGTTCTGATAAGTGATGCCGCCAATTCGCCGCATTACTTCGTCCGAATAGTGCTCACAAAAATCTTTCAGCACGTAAAACTTTACGTTGCGTCGGCCTTCGGAAGTGAAGCCGTTGATCGAGTACCTGTCGCCGACCGCCTCCAGCGCCTCGCTCATTAACACCAGTCCTTCCTTCTCGATCTCGATGATGCGGCGGCCGGGATGGGTGTAGGGTTGCAGCGGATGACGCCCGATCGTGCGCGCCGTGGATGACGATTGATCCAGCAGAAACGAAACAGCGACATCACGTCGACGGCGCAGGCGACGGGTATAGATGCGCTCAGACTGGTGTCCGTCGGCGCGGCGATCTATGAAGTAGTCGACGACCGCGTTCAGATCGTAATCGTCGCCGTCAATCTCGTTCGTGACGCGCGCCAGGTCCTCGGGCTTCATCAACTGAAACTGATGCCGGATTGACGAGACGATGCCTTTGTATCGTTCGCGCGTCTCATCCACAAAAGCGCGTTCGCCGCGTTTTACTTTCTTTTCGATCACACGGCACCAGCCCACGCGATGATCCGTCAGCTCGCGGTCCCACTCGTCATAGTTGAAAGCTACTTCGCCGGCTTCCAGATCCTGTTCCGGAGCTTCACCTTCACTCCACGCTTCGCTGCCTTCCAACTCGTCGAATTCGCCGTCCGCTTCGGTGTTCCAGGCGTTGAAGAGCTCGCGCGCATCGCGACGCTGCGGCTGCCGATTGGCCTCGCGCTCAGCCAGCATTTCTTCGGCCGTTTTACTCTTGTCTTCCTGATCCAAGTCGTCGGGGACTTCGATTTGCTGTTCTGAGTCTTCCATCGAGATCGATTGGAACAGCGAGTAGACGCGGCTGGTGGCCATTAAAGTATCCGCCACTGTCGTCAGCGGGTTCGACAAATACTCGGCCACTATTACTTCGAGTTCGGAAACTATCTGGCCGTAGAACTGCCGAGCATCGTCGCGCGCACCGGCGAGTAAAGTAATCTGAAAAAGCAGCTCAAACGGCACCAGCGCCGCCGGCAGATCGACAATAGCCGGACGGCGATTACGCAAATGGTCGCGAATCAAATCAAGGTCACGCGCCAAACCGCGATACGCTTTGCGCAGGTTCCGATCGATGCGTCCGTTTTCGAGCGTGCCAAAGATCCTGCGCGCCAGCGGCGGAATCGGGAACAGATTAAGTACATGGGTGTACTGCAAGCCGCCGGCTTGCAGCAGTTTTGCCCGCGCGGCCTCCCTCTGATCGTCACGCAAACTGCCAGCTTGCGTAAGATTCAGGTCAACCGCAAACGAATCGCGCGCATCCTGGTTTTCGGGATCGTAGAACTCACTCAGCGCTGCGTAGGCCGCGCGCAGGTCATTGGTATCACGCGCATAGGTCTCAAACTCGATCTGTCCGGCCGCGTGCGCGGCCAGAACTTTGTAAAGCCGAAAATCCAGTTCCTCGTCACCGAATTCGGTGACTACTGAAGGCAGGTGAATCGTGCGGCCGTCGCCGATGCGCGATTCAACCGGCACCGCGGCCAGCGGCGCAATTTCGACTGCGCGACCGGTCAAGCCCTCGACATACAGTCTTAGCAAGAGTTGCACAGATTCCAACGCCACGCCCGCACCGCCTTCGAGTAGCGCGTCGTTACTGCTGCGCGTTTCCAGCGCGTAATAACTGCGGCGGGTGCGCGTGTCGCCGGCGATCAAACCGGCGCGCGCCCAGCTTTCAAACTGTTCGATGGAAACTGTATGCAGGGCTTTTGCGCTCGAACGCAGGCAAGCGAGGGCCGCTTCCGCATCAATCCGGGCCACTTCCCGCGTCAAAATGATCACGCGATGCGCCAGGGTGCTGGCCCTAAGATGATCCTTCTGCGCCGCTATCGTCTGAAAGAAGGCGGGGCTGGAACGAATAAAGGCGACCAGGCCGGCGTTACCATGCGAGGCCACTGCCCAAAGCAGATCGATCCACTCATCGAAGCATTCCGGCAGAATTCGCAGGACCTCGCCACCGGAGATTAGAAAGTGAAGTGCCGCGGCTCCGCCGCGTTCCAGAAAACTCGTTGCGCGCCGCATCAGCGTGAGCGCTTTTTCTGTGGCCAGGCGATCGAGCGCGTCCGGAAGGGCCGTCCACGCATCGGCGGCGATGCCTCCGGCGCGTTCGGCGAAGGCCGCCGCCAAGTCGATCGCCGCGCGCGTTATTTCACTATCCGCGTTTAGAGGCGGGCTACTGCCCGCCGCGGTTGCGACTTCGGCGGGCGGTAGCCCGCCGCTAAACGATTGGTTGGTGGTTCTGCGAAGTCTGTCTATTACAAGTGGCGCCGCATTCAAAAAATCCGCGCTGTGCTTTGCCGATCGGCGGGAAATCTCGGCAGCCACTTCGTAGACGGACCGAAGTAACTCGCCATCTCCAATTTTCTCGGCGAGCACTGGGGCGTTGCGAAATGTCTCTGCCGCCGTCGCGGCCGAAAGAATCATTTGTCGGGCACAAACCTGAAAGACAAACGGACGCGCGCCCGCCGGAACGGTGACGAAATCGCCGAGACCGTTCGTAAAAAAGCCGACTCCGTTCTCGACGTCGCCCATGGTGAGACGCCGGCCGAGTTCGCCCCAGGCTCGGAGTTCCGTCGGCTCGAGCACTTGCGCGACACCAGGAGCGGCCCGCAGAAATTCTATGCTGGCGCGTAAAGACACTCCGGCGATGGCCGCGCTCGTTTCCAGTGCGGCGCGCGTCTGCTCGAGCGGCAGACCACTTATCTCGCGCAACAGACCCGCGATGGTGCGCCGCTCGGTTGGACTCTTAACTAAACGCAGCCGTTCATCGATCGCTTCGGCGAAAGATTCATTAAGATTGGTGTCTTGGGGTTCGTCGGACAAGTTAGATCACCATCGCTTAATACTCGGTTGAGCCGCGCAAGTTTTTCTTCAATATGAGCCGGAATCGGTCGTTACGGGGCGGGCCAGGACAATCCGAAATCCAATTGAGCGGGCGTCCGGCATCACTCTGCGGCGGTAAGCCGAACGGCAGGAATTGGCGGAGCTTTCCCACGAACCGCCGCGCAACACCCGCACCTCGGTACTCTGTAAATCTTCTCTCCCGTCAGTAGCGTTGTATGGATAAGGCTTATACTTTGATTGACACCATTCCCAAACGTTTCCGTACATGTCATAGAGTCCGAGTCCATTCGGTTGCTTTTGCCCAACTGGATGCGGCTGGTTCCCCGAATTGGCGCTATACCACGTCAGCGCATCAATATTGCCGGCGTACGGCCCGGTCGTCCCGGCACGACTCGCGTATTCCCACTCGGCCTCAGTCGGTAAGCGGTACTCGCGGCCAGTGGCCCGCGATAGTTTGCTGCAAAACTCAATCGCATCGTTCCACGAGACGCTGTCCACGGGAAGATCGTCTCCCTTGAAGCTGGACGGATTCGTACCTATCACAGCTTTATACTGGGCCTGAGTCACTTCATGCTTGCTCATATAAAAATTCGGTACCGTCGCATTACTCTGCGGTCCCTCGTCATTGTCTCGCCCGGTTTCTGAAAGTGGCGATCCCATTAAGAACGTCCCGCCGGGAACGTAGACCATCTGTAACTGGGCCCCGTTAATGCTCTCTGTGAAAGGCTGCCCTGTGAGTTGCGGTTTGTTCTCATTTTGCTGCGCCTGCTGTGATGTCGTCGCGACCGGCGATTCCTTTCGGACCTTCTCATAGAATAGCCAGGCAATTCCTCCCATCAACGTAACCAACAGAAGGGCCCCGGCAATCAGCGCCAGGCGTTTGCCTCCGTTAGATCGAGTTTGCGTTAACTGGCTGGTAGGAGAGGTTTCAGCGGCTGAAGACGCGCGCTGACTATTGCGGATCATCACCTCAGGCGGAGCAGCTTTCATAGTCTTCATGGCAGATTGAGATGTGATCCCTTCGGTCGAAGAATATTCCTGTGCAACGGGCGAAGCTGTTGTCTCTTGCAAGCTCGGTTCTGAAGCAGGACTTCTGATCGTTTGAGGCGGAGGTGTCAGGTCTTTGTCAGCTTCGGGCGGTCGAGTCGAGTTTGCTGTATTAGGAGCGGGATGCAGTATTTCTGTCCGGGCCGGGTCAGAATTGCGAGAGGAAGGAAGATGCTCGGTAGCTTGAGGGTCAAAGGGCGCGGACAGAATCGAACCGTCCACCAGGCAAAAAGTCATTGTGTCGTCAAAGGTGCGCTTGCAGGTCGGGCAGCTCTTCATGCAACTCTCCAAAGTCTGTCGGCTGGGTTTTGCTCCAGAATAATATAAATTCAGCGGCTCGTTAAAAGGATTAATCGTCTGCGGGAGCGTATGCAAGCAGTACTAGATCACCGTCGTCACGATCTCGCGAATACTGCGTTGCAAGTCGCGGTCGTCGGTGATGGGCGAGCACATCGCCACTTCGGCAGCGCGGGTCGGCGGAATGCCGAGGGCGATCAGTTGCGCGGCATAAATCAACAGACGCGTCGAGACTCCTTCCTCCAATCCATGGCCGCGCAGGTTGCGCACCTTCTGCCCAATCAAAACCAGATCGCGCGCGGTGCCTTCGTCTATACCGCCTTCGCGGGCCACGATCACGGCTTCGGTGTCGGGCGGCGGATAATCAAAGTCGATGGCTACAAAACGTTGGCGGGTTGATTGCTTCAAATCTTTCAAGATTGATTGATAGCCGGGATTGTAGGAAACCACCAGCATGAAATCAGGAGGTGCGTCCAATATCGTGCCGCGCTTTTCAATAGGCAGCCGTCGCCGATGGTCGGTAAGCGGGTGAATGATCACGACCGTATCTTTGCGCGCCTCGACAACTTCGTCGAGATAGCAAATCGCGCCATGGCGTACAGCCAAAGTCAGCGGACCATCGTGCCAGACGGTCTGTTCGCCTTCAATCAAAAATCGTCCGACTAGGTCGGTCGCGGAAAGATCTTCATGACAAGCGACGGTGATCAGCGGGCGCTCAAGTCGCCAGGCCATGTGCTCGACAAAACGTGTCTTGCCACAGCCGGTTGGGCCTTTCAGGATCACCGGCAGATGCGCGGCGTGCGCGGCGGCGAACAAGTCGACCTCGTGATCGACGGGCAGGTAATAGGGCTCTTCAGCGATGCGGTATTCTTCAATGGCGCGTTCAGGCATAACTTCGGTTTCAAATCTGAGGTTTAAGGTTTCAAGTTGATGAAGCGGGATCTTAGCATTGGCTTGGTCTGTGTCAGAAGCCCGCGCGTAAGCGAGGGCAATGCTCGCGTCGTTTAGCCATCGCATCCGACAAGAACGTTGTGGCGATTTACAAATCTCGATGTTTGCGAGAGTGGCCCTCCTTAACAGTCGGGCTTCTGACATACTCTTGTCGATTGCTCACACGGAAAACCGTTTGAAACGGTTTCCGGGCTTGTAGACGCCAAAACCACCGGGCTAAAGCCACGGTGCTAATAAGACCAGTCGCAAATCGCCTTACACCGAGCTGCGCCCAGATGTGTTGTCAACTTGAAACTTTAAACCTGAAACCTGAAACTAAGGAACGAT
>JAWWPL010000243.1:0-3728 GCA_033850605.1 Blastocatellia bacterium
GCAAGCATAGCTGTTTAGAGTCGAGAGACTGCGCCGGTAAAGCGTTCCACGAAATCATCCCAAAAGGAACTTAGTTTGTTTGTATGATTTAGTGTGATTTAGTGAATTCGGTATTGTCGAAGCGCAAGGAAAGCACGACCCCAAATTATTACGCTTCCGATTAGAGCGGCACTGGTGGCCGCGATAAGTTGGGACAAGTTCCAACTCTAGACGACGGGATAAGAGTTTTGATGAGTAGCCAGCCGCTGATAGATCGCGTTACCGCCGGAGAGCCAAATGCGGTGGCGCGCGCGATCTCAAAGGTTGAGGATGGCTCAAGCGACAGCGCCGATTTGATGAAGCAGGTCTTTCCGCTCACCGGACGAGCGCTGATCATAGGAATCACCGGTTCGCCAGGCGCAGGCAAGTCGTCTCTGGTTGATAAGCTGGCTGGTTATTACCGGAAGCGTGGCGAGCGGGTCGGCATCATCGCCGTCGATCCTTCCAGCCCTTTTTCAGGCGGTGCGATTCTGGGCGATCGGATTCGCATGCAAACCCTGGCGCTCGACAAAGGGGTTTTCATTCGTTCGATGGCGACGCGAGGGAACCTGGGTGGGCTGGCGCGCTCAACCATCGAAGCGGCGGCGATCCTCGATGCGGCGGGTTATCAAAAGATTATCATTGAGACTGTCGGTGTTGGTCAGGACGAAATCGAGATTGCGAAGACTGCGGATGTCTGTGTGGTCGTGCTGGTGCCGGGCATGGGAGATGACGTGCAGACGATGAAAGCCGGCATCATGGAGATTGGTGACGTCCTGGTTATCAATAAGGCCGACCGCGATGGCGTTTTGCGCACTGAGAAAGAGCTGGAGTCGTTGTTGTCGTTCGCGGCCCACGACGACTGGCAACCACCGATTGTTAAGACGGTCGCGATCGAAAACAAAGGAATCGAAGACTTGGCTTCGGCCATCCTACGCAGCTGGGAGTTTCAGAAGACCGCGCCCGCTTCAGCCAATCGGAGACAGGCGATTGCGCGTTGGCGGATTCTTGAGCTACTACGCGAGCGCCTGGTGGCGCAAACGCTTTCAAGCGATTCGGCATCAGAGAGACTTGATAGTTTGGCCGCGGAAGTAGCGAGCAAGAAACGGGATCCATTTTCAGCGGTTGATGAACTGCTTGGAAAGAGTCTGTAATTGCCCCATTTCCATGTTGTGAGAGTCAAAACCCAAGATCGTTTGTTATTTCATAGGCGAAGCACGATACAAGAGTTCCAGAGATAAACGGATGAAGATCGATCACATCGGAATTGCCACGCGCGGGATTCAGGAGGCCATGAAGTTCTACCTTGACGCGCTGGGGCTCGACCTTGCTGAGACAGAGGAAGTGGCCGAGCAAAAGGTGCGGGTCGCGATGCTACCCATCGGCGAATCGCGCATCGAATTATTAGAGGCAACCTCAGCGGACTCGCCGATTGCCAGGTTTCTTGAAAAGCGGGGACCGGGAATTCATCATATTGCCGTGCGAGTCGATGATATTCATGTTGCCCTGAGCGGCCTAAGGCAGAAGGGCGCGCGTCTGATAGACGAAGAGCCGAGGTTGGGTGCGGGCGGTTGCCTTGTCGCCTTTGTTCATCCATCATCGACGGGCGGAGTGCTGTTAGAATTGGTTCAATCCCCGGCAGATTCTTAGTGGGGATACTGGACGTTCGCAGTACCGATTTTAGTCGGCAATTGTGTATCAAGATTTGGTACGTGTAATTAATTATTGAAAGGGAGAGTTTAATTTGAATTCAACAACAAAAGCTTGGATTGCCGCCGGCGTCGGCATCCTGTTTTCAATCGGGCTTATTGTTTGGCAGGTAAAAGCCAGTCATGCGGCGCCGATCAATTTGAGTGCCGACGACATGACGCAGATCGCTTCCGATCAGGCGCCCCAGGCGCGGCAGCGCCTCGCGACGGATGATGGCGCCCGCAAAGACTTCGCCAAGAACGTACGCGAATTGTTGGCGGTCGCCGAAGAAGCGAAATCAAAAGGCATCGCGTATCGTCCGGAGATCAGGCGTCAGCTCGAATTGATTCGCGCGATTGTAATCTCGCAAGGCTATGCCGAATCCAAGCAGGGCACACCCGGCGCGGCTGCGCCAGTTACCGACGCGGAGATCGACGCGTTTTATAAGGAACCGGGGCAGGAAGAGCGCTTTAATCAGTTCCTGAAGGATGCGCAGGCCGGCAACCCAGCCATGGCCGGGCAGCAAATTCCTCCCGAACAGCTAAAAGCGATCAGAAAGCAGTTGGCTCAGGTCTTGCTCGGCGAACGGCACGGGATCGCGGACGGCATCGACAAGAAGCGGAGTGTCGAACTGCAAATACTTCTGGAGCAAGCGCGTCTGCTGGCTTCAACCTATGCCAAGGAAACTTTGATTCCCAACACCAAAGCGACCGACGCGGAAATCAACGCTTATATTGCCAAGCACCCGGAACTTGACAGTAAAGAGGCGCGAACTAAAGCTGAGGACGTACTAAAACGCGCGCGCGCTGGCGAAGACTTCTCCAAACTGGCTAAAGAGTTCTCAGCCGATCCAGGCAGCAAGGATAAGGGTGGCGATCTGGGCTGGTTTGGTCCGGGCCAGATGGATCCGACTTTTGAAAAGGCCGCATTCGCCCTGCAGCCGGGTCAAATCAGCGACATCGTTGAGACCCAGTTCGGCTATCACATTATCAAGCTCGACGAGAAAAAGACCGAGACGAAGGACGGCAAGCCTGAACAGCAGGTGCACGCGCGGCACATCCTGATTGCCTCAGGCGCTCCGAGTCAATTCGGGCCGCCGAAGGCCCCGAAGGATGTGGCCCGTGAAGCGGTCGAACAGGAAAAAGAGAAGAGCATGATCGAAGAGATCGTGAAGCGTCAGAGCTCGCACATGTCGATCGCCGATAACTTCAGTGTCCAGGCTCCGCCACCACAGCAAATGCAACAGGGGCTGCCGCCAGGCATGATGCCGCCTGAGGCGCCGCCGGAGTCAAACGCGCCCGCACCAAAGGTGAAGGCGCCGGCGAAGAGCGGACCGAAGGGTAAGTAGCTCGATGAAGTTTGGTGAATATCGGGTCGAAGTCATTCCTGACTGTGAATTTCGTCTCGATGGTGGTGCGATGTTTGGCGTCGTGCCGCGCAACCTTTGGTCACAGGTGTGTCCCCCGGATGACCAGAACCGCATCCGCATGAACATGAATTGTCTGTTCATCGAAGGCCAGGGCGAGCGCATTCTGATCGACACAGGCATCGGCGACAAATGGTCGGAGAAGCATCGCACGATGTACGGCATCGATCGAAAACGGTCTTTCGATGAATCCCTGCGCGCGATTGCCGGCTGTGGTTCGGCGGACATTTCCATGGTCATAAACACGCATCTGCATTTCGATCATGCAGGTGGAAATACGAATGTTGACGCGTCGGGAAAAACGGTTCCGGCATTTGCGAACGCCCGCTACTTCGTCTCGCGGGCCGAGTACGAACATGCAGAATCACCTTCGGAACGTGATCGCGCCAGCTATTCGCCGGACAATTGGCGCCCTTTGAAAGAGACGGGACAACTCGAGTTGCAAGAGTCCGAGTACGAAATCGTGCCAGGACTGCGCATGGAAACGCACGCGGGGCACAATCGCTCGATGCAATGCGCGCGGCTGGAGCAGGATGGAGAAACACTTTTCGGTTTTGCCGATCTCGTGCCGATGAGGGCCCACGTACCTTTTGCT
>JAWWPL010000257.1:0-3950 GCA_033850605.1 Blastocatellia bacterium
CGAGACAGCGACGCGTCAACTTATAATTTGCTTCCATCGGAATGTATGGGTCTGAGGTAAACGAAAAGACGATCTCGTCACCTTTCCAGGAGGGCTTCATTAATTCCTTGCGCAGCAACTCAGGCGCGTTCACTTTCGCGATAATTTTTCTTTCAAAGTCAGTGCCTGCGCCATAGCCGAGGTATTCATGCGTGGGCCGGCTAAAACAATAAGTACAGCCGTGCGGGCAGCCTCGATAACAATTGATCGAATGATCAAAGGCCACGTCCGGACTGTCGTTGCTGCTGATGATCGAGCGCGTCTCGGTCTCTTCAAAAACCTCGATCTTGGCGGTGGGTGGTTCACCGATCCATTCCACAGAATGTATCAGCCAGGGGTTCGGCGGATTCTCGATGTAGCGCATGCTTGCAATCTCGTCCTATCGATGACACAGAGGATACCAGACGTGTGAAGTTTGGGCGAGGGCTGGCGAGTTTATGTACGGACGCGCAGCTTGCGCGTCCGCGCGGCGGGCAAGCTGCCCGCGCTACGGGGAAGAGGATTGACAAGATGTACGCACGCGCAGCTTGCGCGCGCGCGGCGGGCAAGCTGCCCGCGCTACGAGGAAGACGATTGACAAGATGTAACGCACGCGCAGCTTGCGCGTGCGCGGCGGGCAAGCTCGCCGCTCCTGGTAAGACCATGTACCCGCTCGCAAATCGTTAAAATCATCATTGACAAACCGACCGGAAGTCGTTAGAAGAGCGGCACGAACTTTGGCCGAGTAAGTTTTCACACTGGAATCTACGAAAGGGTAAGCAGCCAACATGCGGAATGACGATATTATTGGATTAGTGATCGCGCTCGTGGTGGTCGTAATATTCCTGACAGTCTACATCGGACTGATTGTGCTGGGAGTATCTTTAGCGAAACGCAAGAATAGATCGCCGCATTGGATGTGGTTTGCCGTTCACCCCCTCGGGCTGCTAATCACGCTGATAGTGATGGCCAGCTTGTCGCCCTTGAAGCGCTGCCCACAGTGCGCGCAGACGACGCAAATGCACGCGCGCCTGTGCCCGTTTTGCGGATACAACTTTGCGATGGCTGGAGCCCCGGGTGTATACGCGCCGCCGCCGCCCGTTTACATTCCTCCACAGCGATATTAAATCGCCGCGAATTTCAATTCAGATTATCGATCTGCAATCCCACCGGACTCGCCCCCGCGCCTTTGATTCCATCGAGCACGCGCACCACATCCGCGTAAGGAAGTGAACGCGGGGCTTTAATGAATACAGTCTTCTCGATCCGCATCTCTTCAGGAAGATCGTTTCGATCGCGAAACTGATCGCCGTACGCGTGGTTCTTCAGCCGCCGCTGAAATACATCGACCAGCATGGCGCTTAGCTTGCTTGTGTCATCGACGGAACCCAGGTCGCTGGTGGAGTTGAGCATCAGGGTGCGGTCATAGTTGATCGTAACCACCAGACCCAGAGGTGGAGTTTTGAGCGTGTCATTCCTGTCCGGTGGTGAGGGAACCTTTGTTAGAAACCGTGCCGGCTTCAGAGGTGAAACGACCATAAAGATGATCAGCACCACGAGCAATACGTCGATTAGTGGAGTGACATTTATGTGGGGCTTGGCGTAATTGGCAACTCCGGACTTCTGCCCGACTGAGTTCGTAGCGTTCATGTTAGCGGTCCTCCTCAATGGTGAGTTAGACCGCAACCCGCTCGAGAAGTTCCACCGCAGGCCACGGTTTTTGAAAGGCGGACCAGTTCCACGTAATGAGATTCCTGGTAGAACAGAAAAACTATCCAGCAAACCACACGAAATAACTCGAACAACGACTTGAGCTTCGTGCTGGTTCGTGTGATTTCGTGGATCGCTTTTGTTCTGACGTTACCGCCACGGATTTTTACCGGGCAAACGCGCCTATTCATCAATCTTGCTCCTGTGTTACCTGGAGATTGTCGAATAATAGTGGAAAGAATTGCCCCTCGATTTTTTCACCGGGAGGAATCGGCGGCAGGCCCGCGAGCAACGGCTCATTTGAAGCCGAACTAACGCCATCGCGCAAAACATTGATGACGGCGCCGCGGCGGGGTCGATTGCTACCGTTCTCATACGAGCCATGAATCATCAACGGATGGTGAAACGAGCACTCGCCCTGCTTCAATTCAACAGGCACGGGTTTAAACTGAGATTTCTGTTCTTCGCTTAGGACGCTTTCGATCGCGTGCATGTCATTCGCCAGACCGGTGATTGGGAGTAGGTTCCACTTGTGACTCCCGGGAACGTAATGGACACATCCGTTCTCGCGCGTGGAATCGTCGAGCCCAATCCAGCACGACAAGTGCGCCATGGGACGAGTGCGCGTCCAATAGGAATAGTCCTGATGCCAGGCCACGACTCCCCCATGATGAGCGGGCTTACAAAAAAGCTGATCGTGCCAGAGGCGCACAACTCCGCCGAGGAGTTGCGAAGCCGGCACCACGAAGGCAGGGTTCCAGAGCAAGTCATGAAAACCCGGTGCGATGCGCCACGCGCCCAGCGCGTGGAAAAGCACCTTCGATGGATCTTTTGATTCGTTGGTATGGAATTCGTAGAAGAGTTCGTTCGCAGGATGGGCCGGATCCATCAACTCTGCCGATTCCGCACGCAGGGCTGCAATCTGTTCGTCGTTCAACAGGCGAATGCCGGTGAGATAACCGTTGGTGTGGAAGAATTCGAGTTGATCGTTGGTGAGGCGATACTGTTTCCGCGCGGTTCCCGGTGCGCCGAAGAGCGAGGTAATCGGATGGTGATGTTTTGATAGATCGACGATCATTAAGTGATCTGAAGCGCCGTTAGGCGCGAAATGTTTATAGTTGATCGTCTCGACAGTAGAAAAGAGCTCCGTAGGAGCGAAGGGAAGAACACATTACGCTCCTACGGAGCTGAACATCACTATCAAGTCGCCGGGCTATAAATATCACGCTCCTACGGAGCTTAAACCTTCTTCCTAAACATGCGCCACCTACTTCGCGAGCGCCAACCCTTCAATCACCACCCGCGCCACCGTTGGGATGATGTCACGTTCATTGGCGTGCTCAGTCGTGAAAGTCACCAGCACAAACCTTGCTCCGTTCGGCATCTCAACGTACGCCGCATCATGGCGGGTCGTGCTGGTCCAGCCGGCTTTCGACCAAAGCCTGGCGCCCGCCGTTTCCGCCAAAGCAATACCGGTGAATCCATGGCCCTGATCGTCTGCATCCTTCGAAGTGCCTGCAAAATCGCGCTTCAGCAATTCCATCATTTGCGCTGAGCGAGCGGGATTTACCGCGTGTCGAGTCACGATCTCTGCCAACAGGCGCGCGGTGGCATCAGTGGTGAGTTTGTTTCGATTCTCGCCGTTCGGGCCGCGCGAAACTTTTTCGCGGCCATACGCGTCTTCGCAAAAGGTCTTTTGATTGACATTGATATTCGTGAAACCCAGCGCGGTGTAATAGCGATTCACGGCGTTTCGTTTGAATTGCCAATCCGTCATTTCTTTCGGCGGCAGTTCATAGCCGCCGGTCGTTTGGGTCAGCACGTCGAGCACGTACTGAGTTGCCTCATTCGAAGAATCCACAATCATGTCGCGCACGGCGCGCTTTAGCTCATCTGTCTGCTGGATTTTCTTGTCCTCGAGCCAGCGATGAACTGCGACTAAATAGAAAAGCTTAACTACGCTGGCCGGATAGACGCGTTCATTCCCCCGAAAACTTGCCGTCAATGGATGTTGTGGATCACGCAAATCAATCAAGGTTATTGAGAGCTGATCAGCCGTTAGTTTTTTGTCAGCGAATCTGGTGAGAGTCGTGCGCGCGGCATTGTCCACGAGCGCTTGCAGGGTTTCCGCGCGCGCGACTTTGCCGGGGCTGACAGATTCAGCCGGCCCACGCGTCTGAGCCTGCGCCGAAGTTAGGAGAAGCGAAATGGCCATCAGGCCG
>JAWWPL010000288.1:0-18686 GCA_033850605.1 Blastocatellia bacterium
AATACCGCGATAGGCGCAGAGGCGGATGTAGCTTTCGGCAATCTTAACCACGCCACCGCCATCGGCTCCCAGACAATCGTCTCGAGCAGCAACACCATCGCGCTCGGCCGCGCTGATGGCAGCGACGTCGTGGACGTGCCAGGCAAGTTGCAGATTGATACGATGGCCGCCACCGGGGGACAAGCGCTTTGCTGGAACAGCTCAAATCGAGTCGCTCTTTGCATGGCTTCCAGCCTGCGCTACAAGACCCAGGTACATTCGTTCCTAGGTGGGTTGGACATAGTCCGCCGGTTGCGGCCGATTACTTTCACCTGGAAGGAAGACGGCGCGCGCGATCTCGGCCTGGGCGCTGAGGAAGTAGCAAGAGTGGAGCCACTGCTCACCTTCCGCAACAAGCGAGGCGAGATCGAAGGCGTCAAGTACAACCAAGTGAGCGCTGTGCTTATTAACGCCGTCAAAGAGCAACAACAACAGATTCAGGAGCTACAGCGACAGCTGGTGAGCTTAAAGAGTCGAATCGGTAAGTATCATCGCCACGCTGTTCCACGCCGGTGAGTCGCGAGGGATGTGACAATCTCTATTTAGAGCTGTTGCTTTGCGCAAGGAAGCGCGGTATTAAGGGTTTGGTGACCCTGAGCACCGCGTTACCGGCTTCTCGACAAACGGCGCGTCGGCTGATCGAAGCAGTCTCTTTTTCAACAACACCGGAACTTGCGTGTTTCGCAAGCCACAACATTCGTCCGAGAGAGATCAGACATGCCTACAGTGAAACAGATCATCTTTGCCTCCGTGTTTGTCTTTGCGCTGCTAGCAACGGCAGTAGCACAGGACAAGCTAACGACCGAAACAGCACAAGACAACACCACCGTCTCAGCTCAGCGAGCGTCTCTAGCGATCACGGCGAACGCTGCCGGTGAGCGAGTGCGCATTACCGCGCCTTCATCAATTGTGCAGCTCCACCTGGAAGTCTATGCAGCTAACGGCGAGAAACTCTTCGATCAGGAGATCAGAGGCGGCAATGTCTTCGATTGGCACTTGCAGGATGGACAAGGTCAGCGCCTGGCGTCAGGTACATACGTCTGTGTGGTCACAGCCAAGGCCGTCTCCGGTAAGATCACTCAGAAGATCGGCACTGTGAGTGTTGAAGAGAAATCAGTGAGCGTGCAGCCGGCAGAATCCCCACAGCTGTCCGTCCAGCAAACGCAGGTGATTGGACCGGTGGAAGAGAACTCGTCCTGGACAATCTCCGAAAACGACGCGCCGCTGACCACTACTGTAATCGCGCATGACGGCACGGACGGACAGATGATTAGAGGCCGCGGCGCGCTCACCTTTCGCATCGGCAATTTCTTTACCGGCAACGACACAGAGCAGATGCGCCTGACCGAAGCAGGCAATCTCGGGATTGGCACCAGTGACCCTCGCTCGCGGTTGGACGTGGCCGGTACGATTCGCGCCGAACGTTTCCTGATGGCGAAACCAAAGTCGAACGGAGTCGATAAGACAGCGACGGCCAACGTGACCACAGACTCTGGTGACTTCCAGCCGCTGATCATGGGCACAGGGACGCAGGACCGAATTGCCAAGTGGACCGACAACGCAGGCACGCTCGGTGATTCCGGCATCACCGAAACGGCCGCCGGTTTTGTGGGCATCGGCACTACCGCGCCCAGCGCAAAGTTAGTAGTGTCGTCAAACAGCTCAGCTTTACCGCCCGCTGCAGGGATTGCTCGTTTTGCCGATGCCGATGGAGTGCAGACTACGGTATTCGCGGACTCCTTTGGCACCAATCCGGTTTTTAATGTGCGGAGGGCAAATGGAACGGCAGCGGCGCCCTCGGCTCTGCAGGCCAATCAACTGATCGGCGTCATCGGAGCTTCCGGCTATGGAGCTTCCGCTTATTCAGGAACACGTGCTCGGGTCGGATTCTTCGCTTCTGAAAACTGGACGAATACCGCTAACGGCACCTACCTCACTTTCAATACCACAGCCAACGGCACTGCTACTGCCGGAGGAACTGAGCGCGTGCGGATTGATACTGCCGGCAACGTCGGCATCGGGACATCTGCGCCGGGCAGTAAGCTCGATGTAACAGGAGATATCAATACCTCGACGCAGTACGAAATCGGCGGCAGTCGTATTCTTAGTGATCCTGGAGACAACAACTTGTTTCTAGGTCTCTCGGCCGGCGCCGCGAATAGCTCTGGTAGCTCGAACTCGTTCTTCGGGCAAAGTGCCGGCGCGAGCAACACCCTTGGCGTTTCCAATTCCTTCTTTGGTACGAACGCGGGCTTCTCTAACACAAAGGGTAATTTGAATTCCTTCTTCGGAGAGGGCGCTGGTGGTTTAGGAGATATTGGATCGGAAAACTCCTTCTTCGGAGAGGGCGCTGGTTTTGGCACGAGCGGCTCGTCAAACTCATTCTTCGGCCGGTTGGCTGGCTATCACAACTCGAGCGGCAGCAAGAACACTGCAATCGGCGTTAACGCCGACGTGACAACGGCATTTGCCGTGACGAATGCCACCGCCATCGGGGCGGATACGATTGTTTCCAAGAGCAACTCTGTTGTCCTGGGCAATAACGCCAGCGTCGGAATTGGCACAAGTTCTCCCAACGCTCGCCTTCAAGTGTCGGTACCGGACGGCACCATTCTTTTCGGTGACGCCGGATGCAGCACGGGTTTTGCGGGCTTAGGCTTTGGTACTTCGCTGACCGGCTGTTCTAACTATTCAATGATCGGAAACGGCACGGACACTCTCCTCAACCGTCCAACAGGTGGGATCCTCGCCTTTCGCGAAAACAATGTGAACCAGATGAGTATAGCTGCCGGCGGCTTGGTGACGATCAACAGTCTCACGGCTAGCGCTGCGGTGTGTACTAACGCCTCAAAGCAGCTTGTCACTTGCGCCTCCAGCCTGCGCTACAAAACAGAAGTGCGATCCTTTATCGGCGGGCTGAATATCGTCAACCACTTGCGGCCAATCTATTTCACCTGGAAACGCGACGGAACGCGCGACATTGGGCTGGGGGCGGAGGAGGTCGAAAAGGTCGAGCCGTTGCTTACGTTTCGCAACGACAAGGGCGAGATCGAAGGCGTAAAGTACAACCAACTCAGTGCCGTCTTCATAAACGCCTTCAAAGAGCAGCAGGCACAAATTCAACAACAACAGGAAACGATCCAACAGCAAAGTGCACAGATCAGACGACAGCAAGTCGGACTTTCCCAGCAGCGGGCACAGCTTACTGAACAACAACACCAGCTTAATGCAGTGAAGGTATTGGTCTGTCGCGCGCACACCAAGGCCAAAGTCTGCCGGTGAACTAAAGGGCCACAACATTTCTTTGGAGGGATGTAGTCATGTCAACTTTCAAGCAGATCGTCTTAGCTTTCCTTCTTCCGCTCTATTTGTTCTACCCGACAGCAGCACAGGACAGCGCCACCGCTCAGAGAACATCGCTAACCATAACGGCCAGTGCATCGGCAGAGCGAGTGCGGATTACCGCGCCTGCTTCTATAGTGCAGATGCACGTGGAAGTTTTTGCAGCCGGCGGAGAGAAACTCTTCGACCAGGAAATCAGGGGCGGCAACGTCTTTGACTGGCACCTGCAGGATGGTCAGGGGCAGCGTCTGATCCCCGGCTCATATGTTTGTGTCGTCACCGTCAAGAGTATGTCCGGCAAGCTCACCCAGAGGATCGGCACTGTGAGCGTTGAAGAGAAATCAGTAAGCGTGCAGCCGGCAGCCTCGCTCTCGGCACCGCAGGCACAAACTATCGGACCGGTGGAAGACAATTCATCCTGGACAATCCCAACTAAAGAAGGCCCACAGACTTCCACAGTGATCGCGCATGATGGCACGGATGGCCAGATGATTAGAGGACGCGGCGCGCTCAGCTTTCGCATCGGCAATTTCTTTACCGGCAGCGACACTGAGCAGATGCGCCTGACCGAAGCAGGCAATCTGGGTATTGGGACCTCAGAGCCGGGAGCTAAGCTGGAGGTGGCCGGTACGATTCGCGCTCAGCGCTTCCTGATGGCTAAACCAAAGTCGAGCGCAGTCGATAAGACAGCCACGGCAACAGATACTCTGACGACAGATTCGAGTGACTTCCAGCCCCTCATCATGGGCACCGGCACACAAGACCGTATAGCCAAGTGGACCGACAACGCCGGGACGCTGGGTGATTCCGGCATTACCGAAACGGCTAGTGGCTTTGTCGGCATCGGCACTACTGCGCCGAGTGCAAGGTTAGTGGTGTCGTCAAACAGCTCAACCTTACCGCCCGCTGCGGGGATTGCTCGTTTTGCCGATGCCGATGGAGTGCAGACTACGGTATTCGCGGACTCATTTGGAACCAATCCCATTTTCAATGTGCGCAGGGCGAATGGAACCGCAGCCGCACCCTCGGCTCTGCAGGCCAGTCAACTGATCGGAGTCATTGGCGCTTCCGGCTATGGAGCCTCGGCTTATTCAGGAACACGTGCCCGGGTCGGATTCTTCGCTTCTGAAAACTGGACGAATACCGCCAACGGAACCTACCTCACTTTCAATACCACCGTTAACGGCGCTGCTACGGCAGGCGGAACGGAGCGCATGCGGATTGACAGTGCCGGCAATGTTGGCATTGGCACGGCCGTCCCTGCTTACAAATTGCATGTGGTTGGTCAGGATGTACGTGTTGAGGCCAACGCTCCGGGTATCTTCCCTCGTTTCTCATTGAATTTCGTCGGCGGCGGTGCAGACGAGAAACGATGGCAAAACTACGCGAGTTCGAAAGCCTTAAACTTTACCAGCCTAAACGATACCGAGACCGCTGAAACTTTTTGGCTCCAGGTGAATCGCGGAACCGGAACCGCAATTTCAAACGTCGTGTTGCCCAACGGCAACGTTGGCATCGGCGCCTTCGGACCGAGCGCAAAGCTGAGCGTTGTGGCACCAGGCTCGACCGAGATCGCCGGGGCGGCCATGAGTTCCACTCTCCGCACGACGGCCGGTACCTTAGGTACTACCGCCGGCGATGAACTCTCGCTGGCCAGCATTGGTTTCCTGGCTGGTAGTGGCAACAATTCGAGTCTGGGGATCAGAGGACGTCGCATCACCGGCGGCAACAGTTGGACCACGACCGCAATTGGACTGGGGATGGATGTAGACAACACAGTGCGCGCCGGCGACGCCACAGTATGGCTTCATGCCAACGGCAACGTCGGCATCGGGCAAAGCAATCCGACTGCTAAGCTCACGGTCGAAGGCACTGTGCAAAGCAATTCAGGGGGCTTTAAGTTTCCTGATGGCAGCGTGCAGACCACGGCGGCGGAGAATAATACTTATACGGCTTTTCGTCCCCTCACGAATCAGAATCAGATTCAGTTACCGAATGATCAGTCAGACATATCCATTCTTCACTTGACTCTTCCCAACGGCATTTACCTGCTAACGACGACCGTCGAGCTGGGAAATGCGAATACTGATTTCCGCAATATAGAATGCCGCTTTTCCGGGGAAGATGCTTATACATTCAGAGTCCTGGGTAATTCTGGCAACACTATGACCATGCATACAGTCCAGGTTATCTCGTCCGGTGGGGTTGACGTTCAATGCCACGTCGATTTTACCAACAATGGATCTTTCTCGGTCACCTTCGCCAATGCCCGGCGCCTCACCGCCGTGAAAACCGCGGGTGTTGTCGTAGGGCAGTAGCGGCGTCTTTGTTGTAACACGCTTTTAATCGCGTCGGAGGTTTGCGATTGTCCGTCACAGGTCCGCAGTCAAACGCAAAACCCCTCTTAATTACATTAGTACGCCTAAGACGCGAATATCTCCAGTGGGGTAGACGTCGTGTGTAAAGTTTTTTTCACTAACGGTGATGGCTTCTCTCACGTCTTCTTCAGAAACGCAGCCTCACCGCCGTGAAGATCGAAAGTCGTAATCTTCAGTACGGTAGCGAGCAATGAATGGTCCCCCAATGGCGGCGGCCGAGGTCAATCAAACTGGCGCTTTGACGCTGCTTGCTCCGCATCGACGTGCCCGCCTTCAATCTTAGCTCGTGAGTAGTTTTCACCTTTGATCGGCGCGCCGGCGATTCGCCGCAACATGGTTAGTTGTCCGACGTGTGTGAGTGCGTCCGCAACCGGACCCTGAAAGAGACGCTCACATGGCGCGCTGAGTTCTGCATCTGACGCGAGATAATTGTCAAAACTCTCGAGGGTGCGATGGAAACGAGCGACTTCCTTATCCCACGGCAGCGGTTCGGAGTTGTTCCAGGCTTCGGCGCCTTGCGCGATCGACAGACCCCAATCCAAAAGGTCGCCTATGTGCGCCAGGATCTGAGCTGGTGTGCGAGTGGTTTCGGAAGCCTTATATGATGCGAATGAATCGGGCGCGCCGCGTACTGCTTTCGCACCGCGATAAGCGAGCGTCGCCACTGTGTGTCTGAGCATTTCGCGTTTCGTATCGGAACTCGTCATGATGATTTACTCCCAGCGATATGTTACAGGTCCCATTCTGAGATATTGCCGCTGTCCAGATAAAGGACCAACGAAGCCACGCGAAGCGAAGTGATTTGTTCCTTCGGTTTCGTGTGACTTCGTGGATCGTTCCTGTCTCAGCGAAGAAAAGCACGAAACCTATCGGGTCAAGTCAGTACGCATCCTCACCCCGCCACATCACCGGTAACGTCTGAAGAATTATTTTGATGTCCAGCAGCAACGACCAGTTTTCGATGTAGTACAAATCCATCCGCACCATCTCGTCAAAAGGCAAACGGTTGCGCCCGGACACTTGCCATAAGCCGGTGATGCCCGGTTTCATATCGAGGCGTTTGCGATGCCACAACTCATAACTTTCGACTTCGTAGGGGATGGGAGGCCGAGGACCGACGACACTCATGTCACCGCGCAGCACATTGAAGAGCTGCGGCAGCTCGTCGATACTCGTGCGGCGCAAGATACGGCCGAGACCAGTAACTCGATCGTCGGCAAGCAGCTTGTAAGCCGGCCGTTCTTCGTCGCCCAGGTTCGTGTCCGGCTGGCCGCTGATGTAACGACGCTGAAACTCACGGTGCGCGGCATCGTCCGTACCCGCCCGCATCGAGCGAAACTTGTAAAAGAGAAAAACTCGCCCATCCATCCCGACGCGTTCCTGCCGGTAAAAAACGGGACCACGTGAATCCAGCTTGATCAGCAAAGCAATCAGAAGCCATATCGGAGAGAGTAGCGCCAGCGCCATCCCTGCAATGATTAGATCAGAGCCACGTTTGACCAGGCGCGCAGAGTTCGACAGCGGCGATCGAAACAGCGTGACCATGGGCAGCGATCCCACTTGATCGATCTCCGTCTTACTAGGCAGGCAATTCAAAAGTGTCGGAGCGATGCGAAACTCTACACCGCGGCGGCGCCCGGTTTGGATCATGACTTCAAAGAGCGCCTCTCCCGGAACATTCGGATCAGAGATGATTACTTCGTTCGCTCCGGATTCGCGAATCGCCTCTGGCAAAGTGCGCAGGGTACCGATGATCGGCACTCCCTGAAAGGTCGATCCCGCCGCGGCAGCCAGCGGTTCATTATCGACAATACCGATCACCCGATAGCCGAGCTCAGGCCGCGCGCGCATCTCCTGGATACAGAGCACCGCCTCTGGTCCGCGGCCGACAATCAATGTTGGAATCAGATTGACACCGCGACGACGCACCAGCACCTGGGCACTTCGCAAAAGCATTCGCACGCCGCCGATGCTCGCGAATGCCAGCAGAAAATCAAAAAGGAAGACTGCGCGCGAATATGAAAACGTGCGGTAAGCAACGCCGCCGCGATACATAAAGGTCGCAGCGACGATTAGCAACGAAGCAATAACTGTCGCCCTGAATACGCGCGCCATATCCTCGACGAATGAAAATTCGCCGCGCAAACGGTAGAGATCGTAATAGCGGAGGAGGAGCAGCCGGATTGGAATCACCAAAGGCAGCAGCAAACCGTATGGCGCAAACTCCCTGCTCCAGGTGAAAACACCTGCTGCACTTTGACGGAGGACTAAATCTTGATGGCGCAAGTAAAAAGCCAGCGCAAACGAGGAGATCGTTAGCACGATGTCCGTAACGACCAGCAGTGACTTAACCAAAGGCACAACCCAACGAGGCGCGCGCGCCGCCACGCGTACGGCACGTGGATCGGTTTGGAATTCTTTTACGGGTTCAGCTTTCACAGAATCATTCCGGCTTGCCGACCTGATGTGCGGAAGGCCGGTTGGCCCCGTTACGGGCCGAATGTTTATAGCTCCCGAGTCGCTTAAAAGCTCCCATGAGCTCCTTTAGGAGCTTAATGTAATTTAACAGAAGTCTCGCTCCTAAAGGAGCTAAGTTGATTAGGAGGGCGGGGTGCTATAAACATCTCGCTCCTAACGGAGCGAGGGCAGAGGGCCTTCCTCAGCTCAAACGGCAAAGCCGCATTACGAATTACTCCAAAATCAGCTTAACAACTTCAGCTCGGACTGCTCTCGCATCACGAGGAATTGCGCTGACCTTCTTCCTGATTGACAACGATCCTATTTCCCCACTCGAACCTATTCGCCGCAATCGTCCCTCGTCCATCAACTCCTGATCAATTGCGGCCCACTTGCCGGCGTAGATGCTGAGCGCCGGCACGCCCAGCGCCGCCGCTTCGCGATTCATCGTCCCGCCGGCGCTAACCACGAGATCGGCGGCGGCGATCAAGTTGGCGCCGTCCAGAGATCTCAGCGGCATAATCAGGTTGGCCAACTTGCGTGCTTCATAGTCCGCCCGTTGCACATCCGTACGAGGCAACAAAATGATTTTTACTTCGGCGCGAGAACTTAAGTGCGTCAGCAATTCATCGAATAATTCATTTTCAAAACGATGATAGAGGGCTTCACGCGCGGGCGGACGGGCGATGACCAGCATATCCTTGCTCGCGACGCCGAGCTGGAGCAATACGTTGGCAAACTCAGGATCGGGCACAAAACCGGCGAGATAAACGTCCTCTTTCGTGCCCTTATATCGTCTTACTTTTCGCGTCGAGGCGCCATACTTCTTCAACTCGGCTGCGGGAAATGATCGCGGCACGATCACCCGCGATGCCAGGCGAAACGCCAGATGATTTGCCGGCTGGTGTTCGTAATCCATCAAGGTTACGGCCTTTACTCCGAGGGCTGCCGCGGCGGCAATCTGCGCGTAAGAGTTATGGCTCAGGGCCAGGTCAAAACCACGATCGCGCGCCCACTTGCGCAACGCTCCGGCTCGGCCAATCAGGTTTCCTGCCTTACCGGCGATCGAGCCGCCACCGTGACCGCCAATGACGTGGGGCATCATGCCCGCATTCGTCGCCAGCTCCACCGTCTGGGCAAAGTCGCGCGCCGTGATCTCGACCTGGTGCCCGCGCGAGAAAAACTCCGGAATCAACGCGCGAAAGAAAGGCACGTGCGGAGAGTTGGCTAAGTCGATCCAGATGCGCATACGATCAAGGCAAAAGAAAAAAGTAAAAAAGAAAAGACACGCAATCTAATTCGGTTTCGTGTCTTTCCCCGCTGGGAAAGGGACGATCCACGAAATCACACCAAAACCACGAACAATCCACCTCGCTTCGTGTTATTTCGTGGATCGTTTTCCACGGCACCGAATTCCATCAAAGTAAGACCCACCAGTTACTTTTTACTTTTGGCTTCCAAGAGTCGGGCCAGCGCATACGCCGTCCACGCTTGAGACCAACGCATATACGGAATCCGCACGGTGTAAAAGCGCCTGCGTTGATAATGAAAGTAGCCACGGGAATCTCGCAAATTGTCGATGGCCCATTGGGCGATCTTCTCAGCCAGGATCATTGTGCCGGGAATGCGGCCCCGTAATTCAACCAGAGTCACAATCGCCGATGCCGCCGAGTGCGCGTCGGCAGGATAGAGACGATCGGGATAGTACTTGGGCCAACCATCAGCCAGGAAGAACCGCTCCTGCCAAAAGTCGTAGCCACGACGCAGGGTGTTATCCAGCTCATCGATCGACCCGGTCGCATCCACCACCCCACGCGAGCTGCTCGCGCGGGAACCCCGGTCCGCTCCCGGTGCTGACCTCACTGAGTCGATGATGCGCGAGAGGCTCGCCAGGATAAACGCCGTATGAAAGCCGTCGGCCCACGATTGATAATCATCGCCACCATAAGGCCACGAGCCATCAGCCCGCTGCCGGCGAGCCACATAGCGTGCGGCGCGCATCGCCCAATCGCATAGGCTTCCTTCGCCAGTCAATTTACCCACCACCGCCAGCGTTTCGCCGGCTAGCAGGCTCGCATTTAGAACGCGTGTTTGATCGAGTGGCGAATAGCTGAAACAAACTTCTGTGTCCGACTCTTCAGATCGATTCAGGTCGCTGAGGATGAAGTCGCAGATGGTTCGCGCAAAAGGCAGGTACTCTTCCTGGCCAAAGACCTCGGCCGCTTCACAAAGAGCGCGGGCCGCGAAAGCCGTCGGCACAACGGTCGGCGTGCCCCGCGGTGCAAAGAAAGACCGCGACTGCCAATCAAAGTTGTAACCCCAGGCAGCGCCTTTCAATCCCTTCAGTCGCATCCACATCAGATCGTCGAGCAGCTCACGCGCCTCGAGCTCTGCTTCTTTGGTTTGACTGCGCCGGTACTCGGCCAGCGCGGAGAGCGCAAACAAGGCAATGCCTTTGGCATTTCTTTCCCGCGGAATGCGAACGAGAGAGCGAAAGTTAACCGGCGAGCGTTTGTGAAATTGAGTCCAGGCAAGCCGCGCAATTCGGAAACGCTTGAGAGGTGTGGCCTGAAACCACCGGCTGTTCAAAGCGTCATAGGGATCATAGCCGGCAAAGCCCTGCGCGCGGCACCACTGCTGGAGGTTTTGGTGCGCGCTCTGAAGTTCACTTTGGACCATTGGATCCGGAGTTTAATGTGCCTTAACAGCAAAGCGGGTCCCGAAATATTTGCAGGCCAGGAGGGGGGGCTTGCGCCCGCTCTCGCCACTTCGTCAACCAAAGTCAGCGGCGGCAAGCCCCTTCCCAACCTGAGAGACGTTTATGGTTGAGCTGAACACCAAATCACTATCTTGCTGCTACCGACGTCTCGATCCGGCGTGGTGTTTCGACAAAGCTTTCGCGCCACAACTCAAATGACAAAAGCGTCCAAAGCAATTTGCGATGATTAGCGACACCGCGTTCGTGTTCGTCCTGTAAGCGGGCCACGTAATCAGGATTAAAGAGGCCGCCGCGTCGCAGTCGTTCAGGAGATAACAGATCATGGGCCAATGGCCGTAATTCGCCCTTGAGCCACTTGGCAAACGGAACACCGAAACCCTTCTTGCCGCGGCGCCAGACAAAAGGAGGCACCAACCCTCTGGCCGCGCGCTTGAGGATGTATTTCGAGGTGTATCCGTGCAGCTTGTAGCGCGAGGGCAGCCCCGCCGCAAACTCCGCGACCCGCGGATCGAGATACGGCGCGCGCACTTCCAGGCTGACCGCCATGCTGGCGCGATCGACTTTCGTCAGAATGTCTTCGGCCAGATACAGCTGGGTGTCGAGGCTCTGCATGCATTCAGTCAAATTATTCGAGTCGCATTCGGCAAACAGCCGCCGCGCATCGCGATAAATGTCCGGCTCGCTGGCTCGCAGCACTTCTTCGGAAAGAAGCAAATCCTGATCGCTGGGCGTGAACGAGCCAAACCACACATGATGTCTGGCGACTTCATCGTAATGTGAAGCCGTGATAAATCTCTTCGCTCGATAATCGAACGAAAGATTGCTGGTCTTAACCGGCAAATGGTTTACCACCGGTTCGATCAAGCCACGGCGCAGAAAACGTGGTACCCGGTTGTAGGCGCGCGCCATGTGATGGCCAAAGTACATGGGATAGCCGGCGAAGATTTCGTCGCCGCCGTCCCCACCCAGCGCTACGGTTACGTGTTTGCGCGTGAATCGTGATAACAGAAACGTCGGCACCAGCGATGGGTCGCTAATCGGTTCGTCCAGCCAGGCGCCGATTTCTCCCACCAGGCTCGCGGCCAGACTGGCGCTGAACCTCTCTTCATGGTGATCCGTGCCGAGAAACTTGGCTACCGCCCGAGCGTATTGTGATTCGTCGAACGAGGTTTCGGCGAAAGAGATCGAAAACGTCTTCACTGTTTCCGATGACGCGCGCACCGCCAGCGCCGCGACCACCGACGAGTCGATTCCACCGGAAAGCAAAACGCCCAGCGGGACGTCAGAGACCATACGCATGCGCACTGAATCAGCCAGCAATTCGCGCAGTTCATCGGCAGCGTCAGCCACGCTCGGCGCCGGTTGCCGCGTTTGATAGCTCAGCTTCCAGTAACGCTGTACGTCAATCTCTCCATTTTCCAGGGTCAGGGTATGCGCGGCCGGAAGCTTGCTAATGCCTTCATAGATTGAAAGCGGCGCCGGCACATAATCGTATGAGAGATACTGACGCAGCGCGTTCAGATTCAGATTAGGCCGCACCGACGGATGGGCGAGCAGCACCTTGGGCTCTGAAGCGAACAGCAACGTGCCGTCGAACACACCCCAGTACAGCGGCTTTTCGCCGAACCGATCGCGGGCGATAAATAAGCGCCGCTGCCGTTCATCCCAAAGCGCGAAAGCGAACATGCCGTTGAGGTGCTGGACCATTTCGCGGCCGTATTCTTCGTAAAGATGCGGCAGGATTTCGGTGTCGGAGGCACTGCGAAAAGTATGGCCGCGAGTTTCCAGGTCGGCGCGCAACTCGCGATAGTTGTAGATTTCGCCGTTAAGGATCACAGCGATACTTCGGTCTTCGTTGAAAGTCGGCTGCTCGCCGGTGAGGAGATCGATAATCGCGAGGCGGCGCATTCCGAGCGCGATGCCGTCATCCAGCAGATAACCTTCCGAATCAGGACCGCGATGAATCATGCGGTCGCACATCAGGCGCAGGAGTTCCTCGCCACCTTCAGGCGGCGGCGTGCGCGGATCAAGATTGGCCCAACCGGTTATGCCACACATAAAATTAGCTAGCGGACTCCTCGAATCCGATCCGTTCCCGTACCGAATAAACCGACTTCTGCTGCGATTCGTGATAAGTGCGCACCTGCATCTCAGCCAGCAAGCCCATCAGGAAAAACTGCACGCCGAGCACCAGCATCACTGTTGTAAGCACCGGTAAGGGTGTCTGGATAAAGTCAGCATGATGCGGCCAGCTCGCAAACTTCATCAGGAACGCGAAAACGGCGCACAAGATCGAAACGAGGAATGTTAACAAGCCGGCCCAGCCAAAAACATAAAGCGGCTTAGTCTGATACGAGGCCATAAACTTTATGGTCATCAGATCAAAGATGACTTTAATCGTGCGCGACAGACCGTATTTCGATTGCCCCATGGTGCGCGCGTGATGCTCGACCGGAATCTCAGTAACGCGCGCGCCGGACCATGATGCATAGATGGGAATGAAGCGGTGCATCTCTCCATAGAGATGCACGTCGGCGAGCGATTCGCGCCGGTAAGCCTTCAGCGAACATCCATAGTCATGCAGGGGTACGCCACCAATCCAGGAAATTATTCGATTCGCGATCATCGAAGGAATCTTGCGGGTAAAGAGTTTGTCCTGCCGGTTCTTTCGCCAACCCGAAACCACGTCGTAGCCTTCGTCAATCTTCTCCAGCAGCCGCGCGATGTCGGCTGGATCATTTTGCAGATCGGCATCCATCGGAATCAGGACTTCGCCACGCGCGGCATCAATACCCGCCGCCATCGCCGGCGTTTGTCCGTAGTTTCGACGCAATGCTATCACCCGAACACGGTTGTCCCGGGCGGCGATTTCGCGCAGCACATTCATACTGCCATCAGTCGAACCATCGTCGACGTAGATAATCTCGGCCGATCGCCCCAGATGGGCCAGCGCTCGATCCAACTTCTCGTGCAGCGGGCCCAGGTTCGGTTCTTCGTTCAGCACCGGCAGGAAGACGGAGATGTCCGGCCGTTCACCAAATGCTTCCGCACCAGGCGTCGTTTGGGGTTTCAAAATCTCTTTCTCGTAAACGCTCATCTGTTTAGTGTCAGAAGCCCGCGCGTAAGCAACGGCACCGCTCGTGTTACTCGATTTTCGTCGGTCAACACACCCGCCAATTTCGTCGCCCGAGTATTTACCAGTCCAGCCCTCCCTGACGGTCGGGCTTCTGAAACAATCACACCTTCCTGGCCACGCAAATTATCGACACGCCGAACGGAAAATTCAGGCGCCGCAACCACCAGCTCTCGGCGCCCAGAATACGTCCGAGCAAACCATTCAATGCGCCAATCGTAATATTATTTTCGGAAGCCGGACGCAAACCCGTCAGCCGCATCAAAACGCGGCCGATAAGAATCGGCGCAAAGAAAGTGATGTTCGCATAGCTCGCCCGTTCGATCGTGAATCCCACCGCGCCAAGTTTTTCCTTCAGCTCAGCCAAAGTGTAACGGCGTCGATGATGGCTGATGTCATCCTGGACTCCCCACAGAAACATAAATGCCGGCACGAACAGCACTGCTCGTCCATCGTGATTGAGTATCCGGTACATTTCGCGCAGACCGGCAATATCATCATCGAGATGCTCTACGACATCAAGTCCAGTCACCAGATCGAACGAGGCATCTGCAAATGGCAGGCTCTCAGCCGCGCCTTGTTTTACCTGGGCGAGGCCACGCGCGCGACAGAAATCGAGTGCTTCCGTTGATACGTCAACTCCTTCAGCGGCGCCGAACTGCGCCAGCATCTGTAGATTTGCACCGGTGCCGCAACCAACATCCAGAATCCTCGGCTGCTGTTTTCCCAGAGCGTGACAGACCTTTTCAACAAACTCGGAAATGATCCTTCGCCGCCCCGCGAACCACCAGTGTTTTCCCTCGACCTCGTACATGATCGAGTAGGTGTGCAATTCCATCTCGCGCGGAAGAGAATTGCTCACGTTGTCAGCTTTGGTTGCCATAAACTTCCGGCGGCTCGGCCGCCTGATGTGCGGTAAGGCTCTGCCTTACCGAAGAGTTCATTTCTTATTACGCGAGGCTATGCCTGGTTTCGGAGGCGCAGCCGCCTCGGTCATTTTAAGTCGCGTTACGGAAAGGCTGAGCCTTTCCGCACATCGGGCGGCAAGCCGCACCGAGCAAACATTGTAGAGCACTTGCTTAGAGATTACTTCCGGCTGGAACCATTTTCTCTGAACCACGCCACGAATTTCTCGATCCCTTGTTCGATCTGAGTCTCCGGGTTATACCCCAGCAGCCGTCTCGCCTTGGCAATATCCGCAAACGTCTGGGTTACGTCCCCCGGTTGCAGAGGATGCCGGTCGATCTCAGCATGGCGATCGAGACTTTTCTCGAGCAGGAAAATCAATTCACCCAATTCAACCGTACGCGACTCGCCCAAATTAATTACTTCGTAATTGCTTTGATCGTAGTTCATCGCCGCGCGCACGCCCGCGATGATGTCATCGATGTAAGTGTAATCGCGCCGCGTCGTGCCGTCGCCAAACACCGGTATCGGCCGGCCGGCGGAGATCAATTTGGCGAACTTGTGAATCGCCAGATCCGGCCGCTGGCGCGCGCCGTATACAGTGAAGAAGCGCAGGCAGACGATGCGCATGTCGTACAAGTGCGCATAAGAATGGCAAAGCAACTCCCCGCCTGCCTTCGTCGCGGCATAAGGCGAAATCGGATTGAAGATCGGATCGTCTTCGCTGAACGGAACTTTTGCGTTCAGGCCGTAAACCGAAGACGATGAACCGAAGACAAACTGTTTCACGTCATGTGTGCGGGCCAGTTCGAGCAAGTTCAAAGTGCCGTTGATGTTCGTCTCGACATAAAGCCGCGGCTCTTTTAAGGAGGGCCGCACTCCGGCCCGAGCGGCCAGGTGCACAATGCAGTCGAAAGGCATTCTATCGAACGCCTCTGTTAACGCCGCTCGATCACGAATATCCGCCACGACGAGTTTGAAATTCGGATTTGACAGCGAGGCGCTTACGTTCTCGCGCTTGATCGCGGGATCGTAAAAGTCGTTAAAGTCATCAACCACGGTGACCCGCCAGCCGCCTTCGGTCAGCAAATGATCGACCAGGTGCGAGCCAATGAAACCCGCGCCGCCGGTGATGAGTACGTTTTTCATCTCAAGCTATGATTAACCACAAAGACACCAAGAGCACAAAGGATCTAACATAAATTAATCTGCAAGCTAGTTTTGTCTTTGTGTCCTTCGTGTCTTGGTGGTGAACTCTTCTTCACTTCGTCGCATAGATCCACAAATGCCAGCCCCAGCGCGAGGCCAACGCGGATTCAAGAGATCGCGGCAGCAGCTTACCAATTAGCGGAATGAATCGCTTGTTGAGAAAGTATGCGCGCAGTTCAACCTCGCGAAACTGTTTGAATAAATCGCGCGCTTCGCGCCGCGAGTAAACCCGTGCTAAGGGATTCCCGGCGCCGTCGGTACTCTGGCTGAGAAACTCATCCGCAGCCAAATGCCCGTTGGCGCTCGCCTTTAAGAGCGCAGCGTGTTCGCGCAGCGACTCGACAGGCTCACCCGTCAGGCTATGAACGATCCTGATTCCACTCTCGCGCTTCAGCAGCCGCGCTCCCGCGCGACGCAGGATGCGGATGCCTATGCGATAGTTGTAACTACCGCGATGATACAGCATGACGAAGGCACGTCCGCCCGGCTTAAGCACGCGATAAATCTCTCCAATCGCGCGCGCTGTATCGGGCGTGTGATGCAGGACACCATGAGAATAAACTCGATCGAAGGAAGCGTCGGCAAAGTCCAGGTTCTCAGCATCAGCCACCCGGAACTCACCCGGCAGGCCTGAGATCTCAAATCGCGCACGCGCCAGATCGATAGCAGCTTCCGTCAGATCGATGCCCGTATAGTCGGCCCCGGCTTTGGCGAACTGGGCTCCATCCGTGCCCAACCCGCAGCCAATTTCCAGTACCTTCAACCCGCGCGCGCCGCTAAAGTCCGCCGCTTCGGGAATGTGCCACTCTTTAGTAAAGCGATGCGCTTCGACCCGCGCGAAAAACTCAGGCGTGCCCATTTCGGCATCGCTGAATTTCGTGCCGCATGGATGCGCCTGCCAAAAGGCGCGTACGCGCTCTTTTAGATCGTTCGCGCCGGTTGGATTCGAATGAGAGATTGCCATGAATGCCAGTCTTGATTCTCATTAGCACCTCGCTTCAGCGAAGTGATCAGGAGCAACCTTTGTTTGAGTCTAGCCGTTTCAACGGCCTCCAGTAAACCGTTGAAACGGTTTCCCCTTTCGGTGGTTTTGCAGTTGTCACCTCGCTGAAGCGAGGTGCTAATGAGAGTTTGGGAGATGCCGATCTCACAGGTTAGCGATGGACTTGCCCGGCGGGCTCGGATAGGATTGGCGGCGAAAGTGTCCAACAAATGATTACTTTTCAGATCTCAGGTTACTTAACCGAATTTACAGGAGGCCAGGCGGAAATCAGTCTGGACGCGTCCCCTGCCAACGTCCGCGAAGCTCTCGATGTTTTATGGAAAAAACATGTAGGCTTGCGGGACCGCGTACTAAATGAACTCGGCGAAGTCCGGCCCCACGTCAACGTGTTCGTAAACAGCCTGACCGTTCCCCGCGATAAGGTTCTACAGACTGAAATCGTGGGCGACGCCGAAGTGTGCATTATGCCCGCAGTCAGCGGCGGTTGTTTAGAATACCAGCTTTAGTTGGGACTCTTTGTGTCCGGAAACACCCGACTAAAAATCGGTACGCTAACGCGAGCCGATGTAGCAGAAGAGCCGGAACTACCAACGAGGATCGGCCGTATAACTCACCGATTATGTTTTGTCCAAGTTGCGGATCCGAAGAACGTCAGGCGACCCAGTTTTGCCGCGCCTGTGGCACTGATCTGCGCCGGGTGAGGGTAAGTCTGGAACAGCCGGACTCGGTTACCGCTTCAGCTGTTACTGCGCGCGAAGAGATTGGCCGAGCAATAGCCGAAAAAATCCGTGAAGTGGAAGACGCGCGCGATCTGAAGCGAGTCGCTGAAGATGTGTTGCCGCAAATCGAAAAGTTCCTCGAGTCTTACGAAGAGAAACGTCTGCGACGGATCCGTGCCGGAGTCATTGTAGCCGCCAGCGGTCTCGGTACCGGCTTGCTCGGTATGGCGATGGCGCTGGCCTTGAGCGGTCCCGATGCCGAGGCAGCTTTGATGGTCATTGGTCTCGGCGCCGTCGCATTTGCGATCGGTCTTGGCTTGGTACTCAACGGCGTGGTCTTCACCCGGCCGCGCAAGGGCCTTGAGGATCATTCGTCTGAAGCTCGGGCGCAGAACTTGCTCGATGCAGGATTTGCCGCGCCACAGTTGCGATCGAGCAGTGAAGCGCCGCCATCATTTCGATCGCCAACCACCTCGAATCTCTCTAATGCCGCGGGATCTTCGGTGACCGAGCACACGACCCTTCACTTAAAGAACGATCGGTGAGGCGATGATACAGTACCGGGAGCGGGTAGCGACCGGGTCCTACACTCAACCTTTGGGGTGATGCCCCGTTTTGAAACCCTCATGGGAGTTAAGACGATCCCCGAAGCCTCACGAAACGTTATTTCGCCCATTTCGTGTGTTTTCGTGGATCGTTCTTGCTCAGGACTTTCCCTGGTGGAATTCGATGGCGATCAATCTCGCAGGCGGGTGCCGCGTTTCTCAAATGTGTGAAGACG
>JAWWPL010000292.1:0-7149 GCA_033850605.1 Blastocatellia bacterium
CACCCGAAGCCAACGTCACGCTGCCCGCGATTAATCGGCCAGTCAAAGCATCTTCAGCAAAAACATGTGCGCCAAAAATCGGTCTCGACGATCCTTCGACCGCAGTCGCGATTAACTTACCGGAAATCGAGCCGGTGCCGGCGTGCGATCCATACAGGACCCGGGCGCCCGCCGCGTCGTCTTCCGACAGGGTTCGTTGAGTAAAGGCGGGCAGTCCATAGAGACCGTTTTGCGCCTGGCGTGGCTGCATGGTCGCGCCGATGACGGCAGAATGTTCGAGCCCGAGAAGATGTCCTATCTCATGCACAAAGGTCGATTCGAGATCATAAGTGCCGGGCGTGCCATCGCTCGAGAAAAGTTCGTTCGGATTCAAGGCTATGTCGGCTTCGATGATGGCGCCGCCGGAATCTGAGAAGACCCGGGTACGGCCTGGGTTTTGGGACTGGCCAAACAGAGCGGTGTTGTCGGCAGATACGGTGATTAGATTGATCCGATCACCGGCATTCGAGGGGCTGACCATCTGCGCAGTCGATCTGGTCTCGAGGAATTGAATATTAGCCACATGGGCCCAGCTCTCCAGGGCGCGACGTGCGGCGCCCATGACGTCACTGCCGGTCTTAATGTTCGGGGGCGGCGAACTGAGCGAACTCGAGAAAGCGACGATGACGGTTCGGACGAGCCAGCGTCGCGCAACAATCCCTGAGCCGTCGCGGTATTGTAAGGTGTACGCGCGCAACGGGGCCTGCGCGCTGACGAGCGCGAGCAAGGCAACAACGACGCTCAGTGTTTTTCGCTTCATCTGGCGGATCGGCAAATACCGCCCGTCGCCGAATACTATCACGCGAGGCGGTGCAAATCGTTTCGTTTTTCTAAAAGGTCTGGGCCTGGATCACGGAACTGAGTCGATGTCCTTAGTCGCCCGTCCAACGGCAGCGGCCCCTAACGACTAAGCTACCGAGCATTTTCAACTAGGCAACAGGGAAACGCAATCAGAAACTTCTCAGAAGCCAGTTTCCGCGCACGTCGCTACTCCCAATGACATTTCTCGGGGCGCTCGCCCGACCGTAAGGGAGGGTTCATGGGTGAGCGGCATCTAAAAGAGCCCGCCCTCAAGGCCGGGCTAATGCCCCCAGGTAGGTGTACAATTCCCTCTACCCGGCAAAGATCACCCGCGCGGTGAAAACCGCCGTATTTGTGAGCAACCCCGGACTGATAGCGGGAAACTAAGCGGATTGGCAGCTTGCGGTTACAGCGGCCCAACGCTTACAATGTGCGGCCTGACTGCTCAATATTAGAGGTGGTCGCTGCGGCTGGCCTGTCACCAAGATCGAGTTGGCCCCGGTGAGAACTTTGATCGTTCGTTAATATTCTTAATGATTAGACTGGTTATCGCTTTTTTATGCGCCGCGGTGGCGTGTATGCTGATCGCTGGCGCGCTTACTTCGGCACAGTCGCCGTCCAGCTCCACTCCGGATCCTTTTGTCACTCAGGTGACGAGCTCCGTTCGGTCCTCCGCGACCAACCCGGTCAACTCGTTCGCCGGCGACATCACGGCAAATGGCCGGTTCGTCGTAATCGAATCAAACGGCGATATCGCTACCGAAAAGACCACCACCCGCAATAACCAGGACGGGAATCGCGAGATATTCCTGTTTGACTATGCGCAACGACGGATTTTTCAGCTCACCGATACCAAGAGCGTACTGAATCCCCCAGGCAGTCCATCGCCGACACCGAGTCCAAGCCCATCAGTCAGCCCGTCGCCGACGGCCAGCCCGACCGCGACGCCGGTAGAGTTAACCGATGTCGCGATTGAAGTCAGCAACAATCGGCCGATGATTAGCCTGGAGCCTGCTCTGGTCACTGGTCAACGCACCTACACGATCGTGTTCAGCTCGAACGCGCCGGTCAGTCCGGCCAGTTTCGACGGCACGAATCCCGGTGGCACGGTCGCCACGGATATGAATCAGGAAATCTGGACTTACCAGTTCACCGTTGCCGATACCGCGGATCTCTCCAGTGGAGCCGAGGTGGGACCGTTAGATCTTACGGCCGGTACCTTCACGAGAATCACAAATACTCCGGCCAGTCTCCCGCCGATTGCCGGCTCGGCTAACAACGCGCCAGTAGTCGCGGACGATAATCGCGATGCGAGTATCAGTGACGACGGGAAGATCATAGCGTTCAGCTCAAACCGGAATCTTGTGCCGGGTGTTGGCAATCTGGATACGGACGGTGTGCCGGCCGGAGTCGCGAATCCCGAGATCTTTCTTTATAACGGAGCTGGTTTTATTCAGGCCACAAATACAAAGTCTACTTCGTTGAAAAAACCGATCTTCAACTCAAATCCAAGCCTTTCCAGCAATGGCTCAGTGTTGGCCTTTGTCTCCAACGCCAACCTCGCGGCCAACAACGACGATGGAAACGCGGAGATTTATTTGGCCAATTTTAGCGGTTCTGCAATCAGCGGTTTGCGCCAGGTCACTAAGACAAAAGATGCTGTCGATTCGAGTGGTAATGTAGTTGCCACCACCACGTTCTTTAGCTTTGGGCGCCGACTTAGCCGCGATGGCAGATTCCTCGCCTTTGAGACGTTGGCAGCCGACCCGGCAGCGAATGCAGCGCCAACTGCATTCTCCGCGGCCTTTGTTTACGATGTGACCGCCGGAACGTTCGCTCAGTTGGGACCGCGACCTTTATCGGCGCCCGGAGATATATTTCATTTTCCCACGTTCACTGACTATGACGGCGCTCTGAATCCCAAATCGGTGGTGTTCACGTCGGCGTTGAATTTTAAGAGTGACGGGACTTTTCCGGCGGCCGATCAGGATAGCACCGGATTGAATCCCCTGCCGACAGGGCAGACTCTTCGCCCGGCGCAGCTCTTTCTGGCGCCCCTGCCCGTCACCTCAACGGGACCGTTCACGCGTATTACAAATCTTCCCACTTTTGGAGGACTGCGCGGACTGATCAGTGCCACGCGCACTCGCTTCGCTTTTTCCCTGACGGCAGAAATCGGTGGTGGTAACTCTGATTTATCCTCCGAAGTTTTCTATCAACTATTGCCGGCGGCTACGACCGAATCGGCGGGATCGATTTCACTGTTCACGGGCGCGAGCCTGATTCCCGTAGCTTCTCCTACTGCGAGCCCCGTTCCCACCAGCAGCCCGTTTGTGGCGCCGGGACTGGCGCCAGGTGAATTGGCAGTCGCCCAATTCACTTTGACTCCGGCCCCCTTACCTGCTTCTGTCAGCAACGCGAGTGCGTCCGAATCCCAACGCTCGCCGGCTTTGCCGATAGAACTGAGGGGCACTTCAATTTCAATTAACGGCGTCGCTTGTGGGATTTACGCGGTTACTACAACTTCGATTAGTTTTGTCGTGCCTATAGGCCTGGTTCCGAATTCCGGGACCACGAGTTATCCGGTGGTGATAAATAGTAACGGTACGGTGATCCGGGGTCAGGTGGTGATTGTTTCGTCGCAGCCCGATATCTTCACCAGCACCAATGGTCCCTTAGGCCGCGCGGTAGTCTGCAACGTCACCAACCCGGTTACTCCCGGCTGTCTGACTGAGCCGTTTAACGTCACTTCTGACAACGGCACGGGCACACTCGTGCCCACAGTGCTCGAGATCCATTTGACGGGCCTACTCCGCGGCACTGCGGCGTCGGCGATCACGGTAACGATTGGCACTACCTCGATAGTCCCATCAAATGTAATCCAGCTGGATCAGCCGGGATTTCAGGAGATTGATATTACGCTGCCCACGGCAGTCGATCGCGGAGACCTTCCGATCGTGGTTAAGGTAGGGACTGCAACGAGCCGGCCGACTGATTCCGCGCCGCATGTTACGATCAATCCTTAGGTTAGTAGTCAGTTAAGAAGGAACGCCCATATGAGAGTCATCATCTGGGCGGTTTTCCTTCTCATATGTCCCTCTCGCTTTTTGCCGCTTCGGGTTTGTTACCTCGCCTTAGATGCTGATCGGTGATCGAGATCTTGCAGTCCAGGCGACGCATTCTTAACAGCCTCGTGCGTCGAATAAAGAGACCCAGGAATTTAGATGAACGAGAATGGTGACCAAGAGCTCGATCTGGCGCAACTAATGGCTCGGATCAGGGATGACGCGGAAAAGCGCAAGAGCAATTCCCTGGTCGATGCTTCAGGCATCCTTCATAAACTTCTGAAAAGCGAAGAGCGGTTCTCTACTTCAGTATTCAGCTCCGCAGATTCACTTAACCCTCCCTCTTTTCCGGCACTAACACTTGAACCCGAGTTCGAAGCTCGCGAGCATTATCGCCTTGAAGATCTTCTTGTTTTTAGCGACGAGTCGTTCGTTCGGAACGCCTATCGCGCAATTCTCAAGCGAGAGCCGGACGACTCGGGATTCGCGGAGTATTTAGCGAATCTACGAGACGGACGCCTTAGCAAGGTCGATATACTTACCAGTCTAAGGTTCTCACCCGAAGGCCAGTTAAGGGATGTAAAAGTTAACGGGCTAAACAGATCCCTGCTTTCCAGAAAAACCACTAACGTTCCG
This sequence comes from Blastocatellia bacterium, assembly GCA_033850605.1. Taxonomy (GTDB): domain Bacteria; phylum Acidobacteriota; class Blastocatellia; order Pyrinomonadales; family Pyrinomonadaceae; genus UBA11740. The sequence goes on from JAWWPL010000292.1 coordinate 4,542, forward strand.
GTGTTGGGCTACCTGATCGAACTCCTGGTTGGAATCATTCGACTTCCCGCTCTGATTACAGATCACCGAAGACTTGAAGCACATTTGACTGCGAGGGACGAGCGTTTGGCAGAACAGATCAATGTCAGGGATGCAAACTTCTCCAGCCGCCTCGACCAAACCTTTGCAAACCTGGAAAGTGCTGCAAACCTGTCTGAGCAGCTCGTCAAAGCAGTCGCCGACCTTTCCGAATCGCACAAAAAGGTCGCAGAATTACATTACCAGCAACTCAAGGCGCTGATTCGTGAACAGCATGAAATAAATGAAGATCGTAATAGGCTGAAAGCCGACATTTCGGCTGAACTGGCTGCCATGCAGCATCAGCTTAAGGGACAGGAGACCGCTCAAGAGTCAGATTCCGCGAAGTTGCATGAGTATAGAACAAAGATGGAAACCAGCCTGCAAAAAACGCGGATGGAGCTCGTATTGCAGGAACGACGATTAAGTCTTTTATTGGAAGAGGCGCGCAAACGATTGCCTCAACCATTTGCGCCTGATCAGATGCAAATTCTCTCCACAGAGAAAGACCATCTGCTCGACTCGCTTTATGGCTCGCTCGAGGATGAGTTTCGCGGGACGCGGGAAGATATCAAAGCAAAGGCCGCATCCTATTTGCCTATTCTCGCAGACGCCAATATCACGACGGACATCGTGGATATCGGCTGCGGTCGGGGCGAATGGTTGGAAGTCTTAAAAGAAGCGCGTCTCGGGGCTCGTGGAATTGACAGCAGCCGGGTCATGATTGAAGAGTGTACCCGCCGAGGGCTTCAGGCTTCTGAAGGAGAGGCAACAGCGTATCTGCGCGCACAGGCTGACAACAGTTTGAGCGCAATTACCGCGTTTCACTTTGTGGAACATCTCCCACTGGAAACTCTGGTTAGTTTTCTCGACGAGGTAGTGCGGACGCTTAAGCCCGGGGGCCTGGTTATCCTGGAAACACCGAACCCGGAAAACATCCTGGTTGGCGCCTGTAACTTTTATCTCGATCCCACACATAGAAATCCAATCCCGAGCCAAACGATGCAGTTTCTGCTTGAGTCAAGGGGGTTTTGTCGCGTGGAGGTCCTGAAGTCATATCCGATGTCATCCGTGATTCTAAAGGGAGATGATGAAGTGGCGAAATTCATCAATCATTATTTTTTCGGACCGCTGGACTACGGAATTGTGGCTCGCAAAGTGTGATTGGAAGTTTTGACTCAGCTGGACAAAAACCTTTCTTCGCGCCAGATAAATCATAGTGAACTTCACGCAATCATCAACAACTCTAAAGCAACGTAACCCATGGCCCGCATTGCAATCCTGACTCCCACAATAGCCTCAGCTGACGCGGTGAGTAATGACGCGCTGGGAATGAAGCGAATGCTACGGGAACGCGGGCACGAGGTTCAGATGTTTGCCGAGGATTGGAGCCTTGGCGGACGCCAGGTTCAGCACTATCTTGCGATCAATTCATTCATTGAGGACTCGAATGATGTTCTCATCTATCATCATTCTATCGGTTGGGATGCTGGAGTCGACGTTTTGCAGGAGGTCAATTGTCGGACCATCATAAAGTATCACAACGTCACCCCGGCCAGGTTTTTTGAGGGGGTTAGTCCCTACTATCAAAACTTGTGCACGCAAGGACGCTCTCAGCTTCAGGTGATCGCCCGCGCTGGCCACGATCTTTATATGGCCGCCTCTGCGTACAACATGGACGAGCTGAGGGCCGCGGGAACAAGCAAGTCTTGCTCCTTCGTCGTGCCCCCCTTCAACCACGCGGACAGCTTGTACTCGGCCGAGCCGGACCTGGATGTTGTCGACCAGTATACGGACGGGAAGACAAACCTTCTGACGGTCGGCGGCGTTCGTCCGAACAAAGGTCATGTCGCATTGGTAGAGGCGTTTGCCACTTACTTCTACCAGTTTGATTGCAATTCCCGGCTCTTCATCGTCGGACCTGAAGGGCCGGCATTTGAGTCCTATTCAAAAGCGATCAGAGAGGTGGCCGAGTTGCTCTGTGTCGATCTCTCGATTGTATTTACCGGAGAAGTTTCCGAACGCGCTCTAAAGGCTTACTATCTCGTGTCGAATGCTTTCCTGATGACAAGTGAACATGAGGGTTTCGGCGTGCCTCTGGTTGAAGCGATGGCGATGAAATTGCCAATAGTCGCTTATGGATGCGCCGCTGTCCCGGAGACTGTGGGCAATGCGGGACTGGTTTGGCCCGAACGCGATCCTTTCTTGATGGCCGAATCAGTCGATCATCTGGTTCGAAATGAATTCGCTGGAGTGGCATTGGGGACGACCGGACGGCGACGTTACGAGAAACGGTTTTCAAACCAGTCTATTGAAGCGCAATTCCTTGCCGCGCTTCAACAAACAGGCTTCGAACTGTAAAACGGCGAGAGCCGGGAAACAAACAAGTTGCCGAGAATCGGAATTCTAAGTCCCAGCCTGACCACCGCCGACGCCGTCAGCAATGACGTGCTGGGGATGTATGACGCTTTGCGAAGGCAAGGAAACAACGTGCGGTTGTTTTCCGAGACGCGTTCACTCGGCAACCATCAGGTCTTTGATGTGTCAGGGA
>JAWWPL010000313.1:0-6318 GCA_033850605.1 Blastocatellia bacterium
TATTGGCGCCCGTGTGATTAGCTTCAATCGCGACGGTAGTCTGATTGCGGCGGTCGCGTCGGGAGCTAAAGCAATCAGAATTTTTGAGACCGCAACCGGGCACGAATCGCGCACTTTGCAAACCGGAACGACGGACGAAGTGTCGCGAGCCGAGCAAGCGGCGTTCATTAAGGCCATTGATCCTAAGACAATTGAGACACTTCAGAAGCGGGATATTACGACGCCCGAACAAATCATTGAGGCCGTCGAGGCGATGGCAACTAGTTCCAGTGAAAAGCTTCAGGCGGGCAGCGCCGTAAGTTTCAGCACCGACGGTCGCTTCCTGATTTCGAGCCATGTGCTTTTGAAGAATCTGGCGACGGAAGTGTGGGACACCGTCGCGGGAACGCTCGTGCGTGGCAACGACGACGCATCGCTGCGAGACCGTGGCAAGCCTTTCTTTAGCCCGGACGGGCGCTTCAGGGAAGCCGCTTTTTTTCCGATGAAGGACTTCTACGTTCCTTCGACCGCCAGTCTTCTCAATCCATTCAGCAATGGCTATGAAAACGTCTATAAGCAGAAAATAGATCTCTATGACGGCACGTCCGACAAGCGTCTGCGGGAGTTGGACGGAGGCAAAGCAACCGTCATAGGCACCGTGCCGGCGGCGGGTTTCAGTTTCGACGGCAAGCTCATCGGAATGACCGGCTTCGAAAAGAAAGAGCGCTCGATACTAGTTTATGAAACGGAAAGCGGGCGCAGGGTTAATAATTTTCAGATTAATGACGACGAACAGAGCGGTGCGGTCACAACTCTTTGCCTCAGCGCGGACGAGCGTCTACTGGCCGCGGGATACGCTTCTAAAATCGATATATTTGAAGTTGCCTCAGGCAAGACCATACGCACCTTGCCACATGCTGGCCGAATTGTTTCTCTGAGCTTCAGCCCTGACGGGCGTTTTCTGGTAGCCCTGGGCGAAAACAACGACAAGTATATTTGGGACGCTGCATCGGGCGAAAAACTCGCCACACTCGTAAATCTCGGCGGCGCTCTCAACAGTCGCGGCAGCGACTGGCTGGTTGTTACTCCCGACGGCTTATTCGACGGCTCACCCGCTGCCTGGAAGCAAATCCTTTGGCGGTTTGGAGGCAACACGTTTGATGTCATGCCTGCCGAAACCTTCTTCAACGAGTTCTACTATCCCGGATTGCTCGCCGAGGTGATGGCCGGAAAGAAGCCTCGCGCGCCGAAAAGCATTTCGCAACTTGACCGCCGCCAACCCGAATTAAGATTCACGGCTCAGGGCGGACTAGCCGGCGCCGCAAGTACATCCGAACGCAACTTGACGGTAAAGATTGAAGTAACCGAAAAGCCGGCTGACAAAGATCACCAGGCGGGTAGCGGCGCGCGCGACGTGCGGTTATTCCGTAATGGTTCGCTGGTAAAGGTCTGGCGCGGCGACGTGCTGAAAGGCCAAACGGCGACGACGCTGGAAACCGAAATAACCATCGTCGCGGGAGAAAACCATCTGGCGGCTTACGCGTTCAATCGTGACAACGTCAAGAGCAAAGATGCTGTGCTGAGTGTCACCGGCGCGGATACCCTCAAGCGGCCCGGGACCGCTTATGTTCTGGCCATCGGTGTGAACGCTTATTCCAATTCTCAGTACAATCTTAAGTACGCGGTCGCGGATGCAACGGCCTTTGGCGAAGAGGTGCGACACCAGCAGCAGCAGATTGCGAGCTACGGGCATATTGAAGTCGTACCTCTGCTGGACGATCAGGCCACGAAAGTAAATATCCTGGGCGCATTGAAACGGCTCGCCGGAACCGAAGTAACCAAGGCCCCGGATGCGCCCGCGGTACTCGAAAAGCTCAAAGCCACCCAGCCGGAAGATGCAGTTTTCATCTACTTCGCTGGGCACGGAACCGCGCAGGGGCAGCGATTTTATTTATTGCCGCACGACCTGGGCTACCTGGGAGAGCGAACGAAGCTTGACGCCATGGGTTTGCAGATCATCCTCGAACACGGCATCTCGGATGAAGAGTTGGAACGGGCGGTCGAAGGAATCGATGCCGACAAATTTCTGATGGTCATCGATGCCTGCAACTCCGGGCAGGCATTGGAAGCCGAGGAGCAACGGCGCGGTCCGATGAACTCAAAGGGTTTGGCCCAACTGGCTTACGAGAAGGGGATGTACATCCTGACCGCGGCGCAGAGTTATCAGGCGGCACAGGAGGCATCGCAGCTGGGCCACGGTCTGTTGACCTATGCGCTTATCGAAGAAGGACTGAAGCAAGCGGTGGCAGATACTGATCCGAAAGACGGCCAGGTATGGGTGCGTGAATGGTTCGACTATGCAAGCGCTCGCGTGCCCAACATGCAGCTCGAGAAGATTAAGGCGGCGCGTGGGCTGGGCCTCAATCTTTCGTTCCTGGCAGGCGAAGAGCGAGTTTCAGACTCGGGGCGGCGCGCTACCCAGACGCCGAGAGTCTTTTACCGGCGCGAATCCGAAGGACGTCCCTTAATCGTCGCTAAACGATGAGAGGGTACTTCGGCGAAACCCGAACACGGCTCGGGATGAATACAAGGCTCAGGAAAAGTTGCCCGCGCTGATGGGTACAAACCCACTCTCACCTGAGGTCAGTACCGGGAGCGATAGCGACCGGGTCTTGAAGCACCTCTACCTGGACGGGGTTTGCTTATCTATGCTCTAATCCGCAACCGTTGTAAGTGAAGCGGATCTTTTTCGCCGGCAGTAATCAAGCCCAACAATACGCGCCCAAGAGCACTTCTCGATGATGCTTTCGCTGACACTATCTTCGGTAGTCACTCCAGCCGCCATTTTGCTGGAAAGCTGGCGTGAGTTCTTTGATCGAATCTGGCACTACCTCAACGATCAACACAAAATCGGCAGCATACCCTTCCAGCTCACAGCACTGCTGGAAGGAGCATTGATCCTTGCGCTGACTGTCCTGGCGTCCAGGGCGCTCAGCGCTCTGCTGCAGCGCCGGATTGCTAAGAAAGCTTATCTGGACCCGGGCCTGCGCTACACAATGGGCCGGTTGACGCAGTATCTGATTATTGCGCTGGGCGTGCTGCTCTCTCTGAAGGTGGCATTCAGCGTCGACCTGACTTCGATTGCGGTTCTGTTCACGGCCCTTTCGGTTGGTATCGGCTTTGGCTTGCAGTATCTCGCCGCCGATATCGCGTCGGGGTTTATTCTGCTATTTGAGCGGCCGGTACGAGTCGGCGATCGCATCACGATCGGCGACGATGAAGGCGATGTACAGAGCATTAACCTGCGCACCACAGTCGTAGCGACGAATGATCGGATCTCGATCATCGTGCCGAATTCAAAACTCGTCAGCCAGCGGCTCATTAACTGGTCCTACGGAGATCCGCGGGCACGAATTGCCATACCTGTCAGTGTGGCCTATGGTTCGGACATCGAGCTGGTTACGAAAACTTTGATGGCCGCGGCGGAAGAGGTGGATAACGTTCTGCGCGATCCCGCCCACAAGGTGCAATTTCTGAAGTTTGGTGACTGGTCACTCGATTTTCGGCTGTTGGTTTGGACTAACCGGCCGCGCCTGCACACGCAAATTCGCAGCGACATCAACTACCGGATCGAAAGATTGTTTCGCCAGGAGGGAATCGAGATTCCTTTTCCGCAAACCGAGTTGCGTTTGCGCGGCGGCGCTCTGCACCTCGACCGTGGAGACCGGCTGGTGGCTGACGAGAAATCGATCGGCGAAGGTGACTAGATCGTCCGTTGCGAGGTAAAGAATTTTAACGCAGAGGGCGCTAAGGTTTTCGCCGAGGTCGCAGAGAAGATATTTTCCTTGCGGCTTGCTTGGTACCACTTAGCAACACAACCTCAGGCCACTACTTCACGCTCGCTCGCCTTGCGATGAATTCACGTACAAGCTAGGCTAGGTTCTCATTACTGAGTGACGGTTCATTCAGTCGACTGAGATGGCGCGAAAAACTGCACGCAACGGAACTTCAGGCAAGCGCGAATCCATTTTGCGCGCGGCTACCCGCGTCTTTGCCCGCAATGGCTATTTCAACTCCAAAGTCGCTGACATTGCGCGCGAAGCCGACGTCGCCGACGGCACTGTCTATCTCTATTTCAAAAGCAAAGAAGAAATTCTGCATTCAATCTTTGATCAAAATATGGCCGAAGCGATTAACGCGGGTCGCCTCCTGATCGAGAAGATTAGCGATCCCGGCGAGAAGCTGCGCCGCATTGCCATGCTTCATCTCGAACGCCTCGGCGCCGATCCCGATCTGGCCGTGGTCTTCCAGGTTGAGTTGCGTGGTTCCACAAAGTTCATGCGCGAGTTTTCCGCGGCTGGGTTCGCTGAGTACCTCGGCTTGCTGCGCCAGACCTTCGAAGCAGGACAGCGTTCCGGCGTCTTTCGCAAAGAACTCAATGCCAAGTTAGTTTCTAAAATTCTTTTCGGCGCGCTCGATGAAATGGCTACAAATTGGATCATTTCAAAACGTAAATACAAGCTCGAGCCGATGGCTGAAGTCGTTATGGACGTCTTCCTGAACGGAGTCAGCGCATCATGAGCAGCGTAACTCAAAGCGCAATTCCCGCACCACCTAGTCGTGTCCCTCTCAGTAATGATGAGCCCCAGACCCTGGTCGAGGTGTATGAGGGCGCGGTGCGACGCTTTCCCAAGCGCGACACTTTGAACTACAAGATCGACGGCGCCTGGCAGCCGATCTCTGCTGACGTGATGCTGCAGCGCGCGCATCGGATTGCCCTGGGTTTGTATTCATTGGGCGTGCGCAGAGGCGATCGCGTGGCGCTGCTTTCTGAGAGTCGAGCGGAGTGGGTGCTCTCAGATCAAGGCTGCGTCTTTGCGGGAGCGGTCTCGGTTCCCGTCTATCCCACTCTGACGCCGCCGCAAGTGGGATACATCCTCAAAGATTGCGGCGCGCGGGTCCTGCTTGTCTCAACGCGCATCAAGTTCGCAGAAATCGAAATGATCTTGAATGATTGCCCGGCCATCGAGAAGGTCGTGATCTTCGAACCGGATGGATTGAGCAGACTCAATGCCCTCAGCCTCGCCGAGCTGGAAGAAAGCGGCAGCGCGCTCGAGCGCGATCAGCCCAGCTTGTCCGCCGAACTTGCTGGAGGGTCGAGTGCTGAAGACCTCGCTACAATCATCTATACGTCGGGCACCACGGGGGAGCCGAAGGGCGTAATGCTGACGCATGCCAACATGGTTTCGAATCTGATCGATTCATCGGACCATTTCAAGTTTGGTGAGAAAGATTCGGCGCTTTCGGTTCTGCCCTTGTCGCATATCTTTGAGCGGCAGGCGATGAACATGTATCTGCATCACGGCATGAGTGTTTACTTTGGCGAAGCGATGGAAAAGATTGGCGATAATCTGCGCGAGGTTCATCCCACCGTTTTCGTCGGCGTGCCACGCATTTACGAAAAGATTCTGGCGCGGGTGCAGGAACGCGCGCTGGCTAAGGGAAAGTTTAACGGCGCCGTCTGCAATTGGGCGATCGAAGTTGGCAAAGAATGGGCCCAACTAAACGCCGGCTCGCAACCGATCCCGCTGTGGCTGAAACTGCGGCACAAGATCGCTGATGCGCCGGTCTATGCAAAGTGGCGCAAAGCGATGGGCGACCGCATACGCATTTTTGTTTCCGGTGGCGCGGCGCTGTCCAACGATGTCGCGCTGGCTTTTGCGGGCGCGGGTTTGCCGATTGTGCAGGGCTATGGGTTGACTGAAACGTCACCGGTAATTACGGCCGGGCGGCTTGCTGACAATAGAGTTGGGACCGCGGGCCGGCCGATTAGAAATGTTGAAGTGCGCATCGCGGGTGACGGCGAGATCGAAACCCGTGGGCCGCACGTGATGCGCGGCTATTGGAACAAACCCGAGGAAACACGCGCGGTATTTACCGACGATGGCTGGTTCAAGACAGGCGACATCGGCAGCGTGGATGCGGACGGATATTTGACCATCACCGATCGAAAGAAAGAGTTGTTGAAGACGTCAGGCGGTAAGTACATCGCACCCCAGCCGATCGAGCAGTTAATCAAGAGCTCGCGCTTCGTCAATCAAGTGGTAGTAATCGGCAACGATCGCAAATTCGCTTCGGCTTTGATCGTTCCTGACTGGGAGCAGCTTGAATCCTACGCCAAGCTGAAAGGTCTGAATCTGAGCACCCGGGCGGAGTTCTGCCGCCACCCGCGCATCATCGACTTATTCGAGCGACAGATCGCGGCGCGCACCCAGAACCTGGCCCAGTTCGAAAAAATCAAACGCCTTGCCCTACTGGATGAGGAATTGACAGTTGAGG
>JAWWPL010000331.1:0-16889 GCA_033850605.1 Blastocatellia bacterium
GGGTGGGCTCTTTTCGCGACGATTCAACTTTGAGCCCGCCCTGACGGTCTGGCTTGTGCCCCGGCAACACAACCTTCAGACACTACCGCCTTCAGACACTACCCATAGTTCCTAAATGAGATTTAGACCGCCGCGCGGGTGACGCGCGAGGAGAGAAAAATCAGGATCGTAAGAGTGAGAGTTACCGCAGCCGACAGCAGGCAGTACTGACAAAAGTGATGAATAACGAAGGCCTGTAGGTAGAGAAGCCACAGCGTCATCAGAAACATCACGACCACCAGAGCTTTCAGCAGCGGCCGGGCAAATAGATAACCAAAGGCGGCGAGGATTGAAAGACTGAAGACCGTGAAGTAAGCAAGCGCGCCCAACACTGCCAGTGGAACTCGTCCGATGTGAGCGTATGGGCTGCTGAGGACTTCCGAACAACCGGCGACGATCGTGCAGCGAAGACTTTGACCCGTGAGATCCTGAACGGTCAGGTAAAGGGCGTCACCCAGGCCGACGAGAGACAAGACCGCGGTCACCAGGTACGGCCACGCGAGGGATTTTTGAGAATCGGCAGGAGGCATGGTTCGCTAAGGGCGTTTAAGTGCCGACTTCAGTCGGGCATTTCTCGATGCGGAGTACAGCCCAACCAAAGTTGGTACTCTATACACCGCTATTTCTGAGTTGCGTTGCTTACCAACTGCGGTTAGCCGGTGCCGGATCATTTTTGCTTGGTTGCTTCGCGCAAGGCTTGCCTGATCATTTCGCGGAGACCGTCAGGTTTCCAATCGTCGCCCTTGGCTTCTTTACCATTAACGTAGAAGGTCGGTGTTGCCCCAACGTTTAGGGCATGCACGCGTTTTCCGTCCTGGAAGATGCGCGTGGCTACCGCTTCGCCATTCAAATCCTTCAGAAACCGGTCCGTATCCAACCCGATCTGTTTCGCATAATCGACAAAGATCGGCACGAGATCGCTGGCCTCGCTCCAGGTCTTCTGGTTTTCGTAAAGCTTGTCGTGCATTTCCCAGAAACGATCTTGCAGGCCGGCCGCTTCGGCCGCCTGGGCGGCGATTAGGGCATGTGTATGCGGCGGCACCAACGGCCGTTCGCGAAAAACAACGCGCAGGCTATCGCCGAACTCAGCTTCGATTTTCTTGAGTTCAGGGTAGTAGTAGCCGCACGAAGGACACTGAAAATCGGCGAACTCTTCCACGGTTACCGGAGCGTTGCGATTGCCGCGCACCCACGGAGGTTCGGCGCCTGGCGGTATCACGGCCGGATCGGGCGTTGAATTGTTTGCCGGAACATTCGACTGGCGTGAAGAACGCAAAAATATCCATGCGCCTCCCAGGGCGCCGGCCAGCACTACAATAATTATCAGGAAAGGCAGAATACGTTTCATCAGATTCAATCGCGCGATGATTAAAAGTTCGTTGCTGGTAGCCCGTATTTTCGAACGGCCCTAGATCGACGAATCGAAAGTCAGACACGTCCCGTCAGAACCAGCCAACTATTCGACGGTGAACTGGATCGTTTTATCGAGCGCGCCGTTGATATCGACGGTAACTTCGTACGTGCCCTTGGGCCAGGCGGTCGGCCGCGTCAAATGAGCATGTACGACGTTCTCGAAAGAATTAGTGCTGTAGTCGATCGACTTGAATTCTCCGTTGGGAATGCCCGACACATCAACCGCTTTCCAGGAAAACTTGACGGTGGTGCCTTTCTTGGCCTTGTTCAGGTTGATGACGCAGTGAATCGTGGAATCTCCCGACCCGAATGTATCGGTCGCAGATGTTTCCGGGTGGCCATTATCGTCCTTTGCCATGCGGATCTTGGTGATATAGACGTCTGCATTGGCGGCCCGCATCCTGGGCGAAGGACTCGAATTCTTATTGTTTGAGTTCGAGTTCGAGTTGTTAGAGTTGTTGTTGTTGCCGTTCTTGCTGAGATTGCACGCGACCACTACAAACAAGAGCAGCGCGGCTGCCAGCCATCCTGAATGACGTTTCATTGAGTGTCGTTCCTTTCTGGGTGCTTTTAGAACTGTGTCGGTTCACGCCGCGGTTGCCAATGTCCCGGCCAGCGAGCGGAAAACATCCCGGCCATCGCTCGATCCGAGCAAGTCCTCACAGGCGCGTTCGGGATGGGGCATCAGGCCCATGACATTCCGCTCTTGATTGCAGATCCCGGCAATATTATCGCGCGAGCCATTCGGGTTCGCGGCTTCAGTCGGTTCACCGTCACGGTCGCAATAGCGAAAGACGATTCGGTTCTCGCGCCGCAATTCGTCAAGGGTCGCATCGTCACAGACAAAGTTTCCATCGGCGTGGGCAATCGGCATGCGCAACACGCTGCCGGCTTTCAGCTCATGAGTGAATGGGGTGTTGGTGCTTTCCACTTTCACTTCCACATAGTCGCAGATAAAATGCAAATCTCTATTTCGAATCAACGCGCCCGGCAACAAGCCCGCCTCACAGAGAATTTGAAAACCGTTGCATATGCCGAGCACCAGATTGCCCTTGGCGGCAAATGCCTTCACTGAGTTCATGACCGGCGAGAAACGCGCCAGCGCGCCGGCACGCAGATAGTCGCCATATGAAAATCCACCGGGAATGATCACCGCATCGTAACTGCTGAGGTCGGTATCGCGGTGCCAGATAAAGTCTACCGGCTGGCCCACGTGCTTCGAGAGCACGTGATACGCGTCGTGATCGCAATTCGATCCGGGAAAGACTATGACTCCGAACTTCAAGGTTTAATCTCCATGTCTATTTGGAGTGCGGCGACTTGTCGCCGCTTTCGAAGACCGCGACTTGTCGCGGTCACGTGTCGCAATCGCTCGTCGTCGACAAATCGATGACCAAGCGGCGACAAGGCGCCGCTTACCAAAGCGCTGACAAGTCAGCGCGCTCCAAATCACTCTTCAATCTCGACGCGGAAGTCTTCAATAATCGGATTCGAAAGTACATCATGCGCCATGCGCGTGGTTTCCGCGCGCGCCTGTTCCGCGGTCGGTTGGCCCTCGATGGCAATCTCGAAGTATTTACCCTGGCGGATGTCGCTGACCCCGTCATAACCGAGCAACTGGACTGAATGTTTGATTGCCTTGCCCTGTGGATCGAGCACGCTCGGCTTCAGTGTGACGTAGACTTTGGCTTTCATTCAATCAATGTTTCCCCGGCCCATCGGCGGCCGGCTGGGCTTGCCTCGAGAGTCAGAATGCAGAACGCGGAATATTACGCCAAAACATTGCGTTTGTCGTAGTCGATATCATAGTATCTCCGCCGACCGAGCAAACGACATCAGTAATTACTGAGGAGAAGTAGACCAATGGCAACTCCATACGAACCACCGCCTGCACCACCATCCAGCGCTCCTGGCGGCACCACAAGTATCGGCATTGATGCAAATTTAGCCTCGATGCTTTGTTACTTGACAATGATTTGCTGCGGCCTCGGCATTATCGTCAGCCTGGTATTCTTTATCGTGGAAAAGACGAACCGGCTGCTTCGTTTTCATGCGCTGCAGGGGCTTCTGTTCGGTGGCGTCTGGGTCGTTGTCGGAATAGCTTTCAAAATACTGTCGATCGTGCTGAGTATCGGCGACCTGGATCTGGGTCTAATTTTGTGGGGACTGCTTCTGGTAAGAATCTTAATCGCACTGTTCCTGCTCGTTCTTTTGATCCTGGCGGCGATCAAAGCCTATCAGGGCCAGTACTACAAACTACCCATAATCGGAGACATCGCCTGGAACGTTGTTAATAAATAACGGCGATCGATCTTTCGACCGATCGGAGCGAGGGCCCACGTAAGTGCTCTCAGCTGCGGAGAAGGACTGGAGAAATCATAATGGAGAACCCTGGAAAATCGGCTCTCGGCCTCGAGGGGAATATCACCGCCCTGCTGGGCTATATCGTTTGGCCGGTAGCGTTGGTGTCGGTAATTATCGAGAAGGAAAATAAGTTCGTGCGGTTTCATGCGATCCAGTCACTGCTGTATCACGCGGCTATGATCGTAGCCGTGATCCTGCTAGTGATCGTCGTCATCTTCCTCGGCATCATCGGCATCGCGAGCGCCGCCGCAGGCAGCGGCGCGGGCAGCGCCGTTGGAGGAATATTCGGATCGCTTGTCTCCCTCGTCTGGTTCATCTTTATTCTGGCCTATTTGGCTGGATTGATTTACGCGGCGGTGCAGGCCTATGGCAACAAGTGGTTTAAGCTGCCGGTGGTGGGAAATATGGCAGAGAAGTTCTCTAATAAGTAATTTCGGAGGATTGCGCTTTCCTGCTTAGTAGAGCGATCCACGAAGTCACACGAATCGGAAAAATGGTTTTGTTCCTTAGTGTGACTTCGTGGATCGTTCTTGTTGATGCGGGACAAAAACAAACCCAGAGTAAGAACTCAGGCGGGAAGCACAAAAGCAAATTTCCATTACCCAAACACTCGGGCAAAGATCGCACCTACATTCCGCAAATAAGTATCGACCGAGAAAGCCCGATCGATTTGCTCCTTAGATAAATGCGCAGAGATATCTTTGTCGCCCGCGGCGAGTGCCTGAAGTTCACCGCCTTCGTCCCAGGCCTTCATCGCATTTCGCTGTACCCATTCGTAGGCATCCTCGCGCGATACACCGGCTTTAGTCAGCGCCAGCAATAACTGTCCACTAAAAATCGAGCCACGGGTCGCATTCAGATTTTCCAGCATCCGTTCTGGATAAACGACCAGGCCTTCAACCAGCGACGCCATCTTTTGCAGAATGTAATCCACGGTAATGCTCGAGTCAGGCAAGACAACCCGTTCGGCTGAGGAATGCGAGATATCTCGTTCGTGCCAGAGCGCCACGTTCTCAAGCCCTACGATACTGTTCGCGCGCACGACTCTCGCCATTCCACAAATACGTTCGGAAAGGATCGGGTTGCGCTTGTGCGGCATGGCGCTCGATCCTTTCTGCCCGGGCTTGAATTTCTCCTGCGCTTCACGCACTTCGGTGCGTTGCCAGTGGCGAATCTGCAAAGCGAACTTATCCAAAGACGAAGCGATGATCGCCAACGTGCAAAGGTATTCCGCATAGTTGTCGCGCTGGATAATCTGGGTTGAGACCGGCGCGGCTTTGAGTCCCAGCCGTTCGCAAACCTTTTCTTCGACCTGTGGATCGAGGTGGGCAAACGCGCCCACCGCCCCACTGATTTTGCCGACCGCAACGGACTCGCGCGCTTTCTTCAGCCGCTCGCTGTTGCGGCGCATCTCGTCAAACCAAAGCGCAAAGGTCAAACCGAATGAGGTGGGCTCAGCATGAATTCCGTGGGTGCGGCCCACCTGTGGCGTATCTTTGAATTCAAGCGCGCGGTGGTTGAGCACGTCGAGCAGGACGTCGATCTTCTTTAGCAGGATGTCGCAGGCGTCGCGGAGCAACAAAGCGTTCGCCGTATCTACTACATCCGAAGAAGTCAGACCGTAATGAACGAAGCGGGCTGCGTCACCGATTGATTCAGCCAGGTTGGTAGTGAAAGCGATCACGTCGTGGTCGGTCGTCTTCTCGATCTCGTTGATGCGGGCGACAGAAAACTTCGCCCGACTCTTAATCTGTTCCAGTGCGTCACGGGGAATCGTGCCCATGTCGGCATGGACTTCGCAGACCGCGATCTCAACGTCCAGCCATTTCTGGAATTTGGTCTCTTCGGACCAGAGGGCGCCCATCTCGGGTAGTGTGTAGCGATCGATCATATGGTTTCAGGTCTCAAGTTTCAGGTATCAAGCTCGCCTAAACAAACTTGAAAATTGAAGCCTTAAACTTGAGACTACTTCAGTGCGTTCGAAGTTACGTAATATCTTGCCAGATACCAACGCCCATTGCGTTCCACCAGCGTGAAGGTTTCCATGCCGCTGCCCTGTTCGAAAGACGTCTGATAAAGCGCAACCACTGAGTGCCCCGCGATTGGAGCGGTTGAAGTTTGTTCTTCGCGAACGCTTTGCAGATCGCGGGTGTGAACCTTGCCGAGTTTATCGTGCAGCTTTTGAAAAGTCGCTTTGGATTCATCCAGCGTCGAATCGTTACGCCATTCATCCGCGGCTTCATGGTAAAGCTTATCGTAACGTCCGGCGTCGATGTCTTCAATCGATGTGTCCAGCACGGTCTGTGCCGCCGCCGGCATGCCGCTGCGGCGGATGTTCTGGCCGCTGCAAGCGAAACCGAAAAGCACGACCAGTGAAACAAGTGTTCGCAAAAAGAGATTGCCGTGGTGCTGCGCAAGAGTTCGCCCCTCCGTCCCGCTTTGCGAGAGGGTCAAGGAAAGAATCTTGTGTTTTCCTATTTTGAGAAGAGATTCTCGCTCGCCGGATAATGCGATCCACGAACTCACACGAAGAGGAACTAGTCCTGTTCGTTCGATTTGGTGTGATTTCGTGGATCGTTCCGGTTCATGCGAAAGGAAAACACGAAACCTGTTTAAGACTCTATTGAGGGGCCGAGTTTTGAATCGCATCATAGTTGACTGTTGCCGTACACGGCGCATCCTTCTCCGCTGGCCCTCTCCCTTAAAAAAGGCGAAGTGATGTCAAACTTCAATCCAGGCAGTCGGCTCTTTGGGAAACGAAAGCGTGACCTGCGTGTCGCCCGCGAATAATGGCGAGCGTTCCTGCAAGGCACTCTCAGCCGTAATCTTGGCCAGATAAGGATTGTTTGCCCGCTGCGAAAGATGCGCCAAAACGATGTGCAGTGCCTGGCCGTCAAAGCCGTCCAGCAGCCATTCGGCGATGTCTTCATTCGACAGATGTCCCAGCCGTGAAAGAATGCGCTGCTTCAGTTCCCAGGGATAATGCTCGACCGTTTTGAGCATGTCTCGGCTGTGATTCGATTCGATCACAATCGCCGCGCAGCCCCGCAGACGCTCAGTGATCAGGGTGGTGATGTGGCCAAAGTCCATTAGGGTAGCAATCTTGACTCCGTCGTGCGTGGCCGTGAATCCAAAGTTGTCAACCGCGTCATGCGGCACTGTGAAGGGATGAAAGTCGATGGCCCCAATCCTAAAGTCGTGGCCAGAATCGATTTCGATCGTGCGATCGCGCAACGCATCCGAGCGGCGGCGCGGCTCTTCATCGGTGACATTGCGACGCTCACAGACGTAGGCATCGCGGGTCTTGGCTGACATGAAAACCGGGCAATCCAGATCCTTGATCAGGACTCGCAATCCGCCAGCGTGGTCGCCGTGCTCATGCGTAATCAGAATGCCGTCGAGCGAATTTGGATCTTCTCCGAGGGCTGACATGCGGCGCGCAGTTTCCCGGGCGCTGAGGCCGGCGTCAACCAGCACGCGCGTCCCATTTGCGACCAGCAGAACTGAGTTACCGGTAGAACCGCTGCCAAGAACCGAGATTTTCATGGTTGACGTTTAGAAGCCGGCTACCGCCCGCTTCGTCGGGCAGTAGCCCGACTCTAAACAATGGCGACAATTTCAGATTTCCAGACGCGCGCGATCAACTGAGAATCCATTCAGGTTGCCGAGTGCCCCCAGCGCCAGTGTCGGCGTGGTAAAGCAACTCTGTGCCACCCGCTGCATGTCTTCCGGGCTGACCGCTTCTATAGAACGAATGATTTCGTCCGGCGAAATACGCCGGCCGTGAACAATCTCCTGACGCGCCAACGCGCCGACTCGCGAACCAGAAGATTCCAAACTCAATAACACCGAAGCGATTGCCTGCTCCTTTGCCAGTTGTAACTCGTCCCGGGAAATCGGCTCGTGAGCGGCGCTCCTTAGTTCCTGCAAAGACAGATCAAGAACCTGATCGAGATGGTCCGGTGACGTGCCTGCATAAATTGTGAACATCCCAATGTCCGTATAAGTGTTTCCACCGGCGCCGATCGAATATGCCAGACCTCGCTCTTCACGAATTGACTGCCACAGCCGGCTGGATGTCCCGCCGCCGATAACTGTGCCCAGCAGGCTCGCTGCATACCGATCTGCGCTTCTCGCCGAAGGCCAGGGCGAGGCGATGATCAAGTGCGCCTGCTCCAATTCGTTCTTGCGCTCGATCAGAATGGGCGCGGCTGTCTCCGGGGACGGCGTAATTGCCGATGTCTCTTCTGATTCATTGTTTCCGGCGCCGAAAGTTTGGGTCGCCAACTCGACGAACTGCTCATGCCGAACGTTGCCCGCGGCCGCGACCACCAGATTGCGCGGAGAGTAGGCCACGGAATGGAAGGCGGCGGTAATGGCCCGGTCAAACGACGCGACGGTCTGCTCGGTTCCTTCAATTGGCCGGCCCAGGGAATGCCCGGGGAAATAAGCCGCGTGAAACAGTTCGTTAAGCAGTTCGTCGGGAGTGTCCCCGATCATCTTCATCTCTTCGATGATCACTCCCTGCTCAAGCGTCAGATCGTCGGGATCGAAGCGCGGATTGGCCAGCATGTCGGCGAGCAGATCGAAGGCCTGCGGCATAGCGTCATCGACGACTTTCAGAGCAAATCCAGTGATTTCATGAGACGTATACGCATCCAGATGTCCTCCGAGACGGTCGGATTCGGTAGCGATCTGACGCGCTGAGCGACGCTCGGTGCCCTTGAATAAGGCGTGTTCGATAAAGTGGCAAATCCCGTTGAGCGCGGGTGTTTCGTGGCGCGATCCTCGCCTCACCCAGATGCCCAGGCTAACGGAACGAAGGCCCGGCATGTGTTCCGTCAGAATCGTGAGTCCATTGGCGAGGCGGGTGGTTTGAACCTGATCAATCATCATTTCTTATTTCGACAACCTGTGGCTTTCCTCTTCAAGTCCATCGTAACACGTGAAAAAGACCCGGCAAAACACCCGGCAGAATGGAGACGAAGCTTGACACGAGTCTGGCCGATGGCTAAGAATTACTTCATTCAAACGGGTGGTAGTCTCCCTTGCCCGGGCGGATTAGAACCGGAACTAAGATTCCGCGAACCGCTCAGGCATCTGAACGAAGCAAATTGAGAATCGAACGAGAGTGATATTGGCAATCCGGTTTTCGTTCCAGCGCCAGCCTCGCAAATCAGCGCGAGGTTAACCCGGAGGTCCGGCTACGATGAAAACAATTTTCAGATTTAGCACGCCCCTGATAGTGCTGGCGGTCGTTTTATCGATGACCGCTGTGACCCAGGGAAAGGGAGTCCGCGGTCTGGCGACTATCACCGGCACAGTTCGCGATAATAAGGGCGTTCCTCTGGCCGGCGCCATCATTCAATTAATTCGCGAAGGCGCCAACCAGCTTGTCAGACAGACGCGCACTGCCGCCGACGGCAGTTTTTCAGCGCGAATCCCAGCCGGTCGTTATTCGCTGAAAGCAATCGCCGAGGGCTTCGGCGAAGTTCTTTTCTCGTCTGTCCAGGTCAACCCTTCCGCGGAAATCGCTTACCGCTTCAATCTGGAACCTGCCGGTTCGGGCAGGACTCTTGTCGATCAACGCAGGGATCGTGACAGCGTCAAATGGACTTTGCGCGCGATACAGGGCCGCCGTTCGATCTTTCAGGCCAACGAAGGTGACGACGCCACGATTGCGGCCGTGGAAAACCCGGAGCCCGCAGCGAATGTGAATACTGAAGTAGCCGACAGTCAACGTCAGGGTGAAGGCGGCCGGACTCGAACCCAGGGAGTCGTCGAGACTTACTTTGCCACCTCTGCCAACCCTCTCAGCTCGGCCTATGAAGGTGTGAATTTCGCCGTCGCGCTTCCGGCCTCTGAGCGAATCGACTTCATCTTTGCCGGCCAGACAGGCACCGGTTTGGCAGCACCGCAACGATTCGAGACTACGGCGCGAGTGAGGGTTAACAGTCGTCATCGCGTTAGTTTGACTGGCGGCGTCGCCAGTGTTCCTCTGTGGGTACCCGTTGGCGGATCGAATGCCAAACACTCACTTGGACAGACGTCCGTGCGCGCAGTCGACGAATGGATTGTCCGTGATGGCGTGGTGGTTGTTTTGGGATTGGATTACTCCCGTTTTATGGGTGCGGGTAACGGCGCCGCGATCAGTCCGCGTCTGGGAATTCAGTTTGATGCGAACGCACGAACGCGTGTCAAAGCGAGTTTCGCTCCCGGCGGAACCGATCAGCAAAGCTCCGTGAGTTTTGAATCTGGAGACGTGCTCTTCCGGCAAGCTGCCTCGCAACCGGTGGCTTTCGTCGGCGGCCGCGCGGTCATGGGACAAAGTCGCCGACTCGAATTCGGAGTTGAGCGGGTCCTGGATAATCGCTCCAACGTCGAAGCCACAGCCTTCGTGGATATGACCAGCGGCCGTGGCATTGGTCTGATGGCTAACTCGCTATCCGCTTTCTCAGGCGAGAACGCAGCCGCGATGTTGGGAGTCGCCAATCAAGAGGGGTCCGCCCGTGGTGTCCGGGTCGTTTATTCGCGCCGGCTGAATTCAGCCTGGAACGCGTCGGCCGGTTACTCCTTTGGACGCGGACAGAGACTCTCGCCAGAAGGAATTACCAATCCGGCGGAACTTTTCAATAGCGGGTTCTTCCAAACCGGCGCCCTGCAGCTGGCCGGAGATTGGTCCACCGGTACCCACGTACAGACTGTATTTCGCTTTTCGCCCCAGGCGACCGTGTTCGCCATCGATCCTTTCGCTGGCCGGCTAGCGGTGTACGATCCGTCGCTCAGCATTCAAGTGACTCAGGACCTGCCCACATTTGGATTGCCAGTTCGGGCGCAGGCTGTCATAGACGCACGAAATCTGCTGGACTTTCAACCGAAAACGAACAACACCGAGACGGTGCTGGAAGTTTGTCCCACTGGCCGTTCCGTACGCGGCGGAATCTCAGTTAGATTCTGAGCCGAAGGCGGTGCGATTCTTCGGCCAGTCGTCCCCGCCAGTTTTAGCTTTGGGCTCCCAGTGCTTCTCCAAAATCTCGGACGCGTACGAAAACTTGGACGTACCTGCTCGCTCATCGTCGCTTCTTGAAAGCCTGGGCAGCCGAGAAGTGATGCTCAGGGCCAAATACATTGCCCGGTATTCCCAAGCAACAAAAATCGGTTCGCGGTTTTCAGTTGGAACATTGGTTGCTTTGATTCGCTCGTCGGTGTGTGTTCAGAGATCTCAACAGTAGAAATAGGGCTAACAAATAGCCGGCATAAACGGATTCACCATCCGCGGGAACTAAGATGAAGGGTTCAGTACTCACAGGTAAGACATGGTTGCTGCTAATCGTAGCGGCCCTCTTGATTGCTGCCGGTGTGCTGAACTTTTCCCAGCGCTTGAGTCACCAACCACCGGCCTGGGACGGTGTCACGTGGATCGACACGGCTCAAGGCGTGGTAGCGAAAACAGTGGCGCCCGGTTCGGCGGCCGCCAGAGCTCAAGTGAATAGCGGCGACCATCTGATCGCGATCAGCCTGACCGGAAAACGATGCGAAGAGGTTACCAATGGCCCGAAGTGTGAACCGATTGGCGCCGCCAGATATGTGCAAATCTATCTCGACGGGGCGGGTGTGAACGGTGAGCTTCACTATTTGATCGAGCGCCCTTCTTATCCAGTTGAAACGCGAATCTATTATGCTGATCTCGATCATCTGGGAACGATTCCGAATTGGACCGGGCGGGATTTGTACATTAACTTGATCGGTCTGGTCTATCTGTTCGTCGGTCTCTTCGTAATCTTCAAACAGGGAGGAAGATCACCCTTCGTCCTGCACTTTGCGTCGCTGTGTTTGACGGCGTTCGTCTTTCACTTTTACACACCGATTGGCACCTATAAAGATCTGGATCTGGCGATTGCCTTCCTGCGTAGTGCCGGGCTGATAGTTTTTGCGCCGCTGTTCCTGCATTTCAGCACGATCTACCCGGTTCGATATCACTTGTTCGAAGAGCGCCGCTGGCGAAGCGTACTACTGTACCTGCCGGCTTTTCTGCTGCTGTCTGTCGCGATCTTCGTTTTCTTCCATGACGAATTAGCCAGGATCCTGCCTGCGCGGCTGCTCGACTACTCGCTGAATTTTGGCGCCGGTTTCTACAAGGCGGCTTTCATTCAATTCACCATCGCACTGGTGGCCAGTGCCGCGCTGCTCATCCGCCGTTTCGTGATCAGCAAGAACACCGTGGCTCGCCAACAATTGAAATGGGTGGTCTGGGGATCCGGATTGGCGGTAGCGCCGTTCACTGTGTTGTATGCCACCGGGTTTATTCTTACTGACAGCGCGAACCCATTGACCGACGCCGCGGTCGCCCCGCTGATTTTGATACCGCTCGCGTTGGGCTATTCGGTCGTCCGCTATCGCCTGATGGACGTCGAACTGGTGGTCCGCCGCGCGGCAGTTTATGCCTTCACGACCCTGGCAATCGCGGTGTCGATCGGGGCGGTCGTTTACTTCGCCGGAGTTTATGCCAGTGGCGAAGCGTCTTCGGGCGAGATTACGCTGCGATTGATCCTTTCCGTAAGTGCCATGGCCTGCATTGTAATGATTGCTGCTCCGGTAAAGAACTTTATGCAGGAGCGGGTAGATCGTATTTTTTACGGTCAACGTTATGACCTGCGCCGCAGCCTTTTGGATTTTGGTCGCACGATCTCGGCAACCACTGCGCTTGATCCTCTGCTGGATTCACTCATCACCCGGCTGCGGCAGGTCATGAACGTCGAGCGGCTGGCGATCTTCCTCGAAGACGCGCACGCCCCTTCGGGTTATCGAGTCGCGCGGACAGCCGGCCTGTCAGCCCCAATAACTGTGCCCGCGGATTTCCGCGAAATGATCCGCACCCGGTCAGCTGAGACCGGCGTGGTTCGGGCCGATGATCTAGAGTCCTCGCCGGAAGGCGATGGTTATGTGCGCCGCGTGCTTCACTATTACGTGCCCTGCGTGGTGCGCGGCAGGATGGTTGCCGTGATTGGCCTGGGCCGCTCAGCCGACGGTGCGCTGCTCTCGTCGGAAGACGTCGAGATTTTGCGCACTGTGTCCGGCTATATATCGGTCGCAATTGAGAACAGCCTGCTTTATCAGGAACAGGAACACCGCGCCTCCGAATTGGAAATTCTTAAGGAATTCAACGAGTCGATCGTTGAATCGATCAATGTCGGCCTGATGGCCGTCGATCTCAACGGATCTATCACGCGGTTGAACTCTGCGCTGGAAGAAATTTTCTCGCTCACGCGGGACGAAGCGATCGGAAAAAACGTCGAAGATCTCTTTGCCGAAGAATTCGCCGAAACGCTCCATCAGGTCCTGGGACCGGATGGCTGGCAGTTGCGTCAGACGCGGCAGATTTACAAGATGCATACCGCTACGCGTGCCGGTCGTTCGTTGGTGCTCAACATTGCACTCGCGCCGCTCTGCGCGGATTCAGATGAACAGACCGGGGCCCTGGTCGTGTTTGAAGATGTCACGCAACGACTGCATCTGGAAGAGCAACTGCAACAGCGCGAGAAGCTGTCATCGATCGGTTTACTCGCGGCCGGTGTGGCGCACGAAGTGAACACTCCGCTGACCGGCGTTTCGTCATACACGCAAATGCTGCTCAATATGCTGCCTGAAAATGACCCCAAGCATGCCCTGCTGCTGAAGGTCAGGCGTCAGGCAGACCGGGCCACCGACATCGTCAACAATCTTCTCAACTTCTCGCGCACTGGTAGCGCCGCCGAGTTTGCCGGGACCGATATTCACCGCGTCCTGGACGACACGCTGCAACTGCTCGAGCCACAACTTCGCCGCAGCCATATCGAGATCGTGCGCGACTACGCCGAGCATCTGCCGCAGGTTCATGGCAATTCGGTAAAGCTGCAACAAGTGTTTACCAACCTGATTCTTAACGCGCGTGATTCCATTGCCAACGGCAACGGCCGCATTGTCCTGACCACCCGCAATGGAGACGACGACGGCTCGTTATTGATCGAAGTTGCCGACACTGGCGTGGGGATAGCGCCCGAAGACGTCGCGAAAATCTACGATCCCTTTTTCACCACTAAAGGCGTGGGTCGCGGCACCGGCCTCGGGCTGGCGGTCACCTACGGTATCGTTCAGGAGCATTCAGGCCACATAAGCGTCTCGAGCACGCCGGGGCTCGGCACCACGTTTCGCATCACGCTACCCACCAGCGATCCACGTGCCCGACTTCAAGCCGCGGCTTATAATTAGGACAAACTTTTTCGACTATTCATTATTAGCTTTTGCCCATCGTTTCGGTAATAATCTCGCCTTAGCTCAAAGGGACCGCCCAGGCGTCCGCTAAGTTTGGTACTAAAAGCGGTGACATCACCGCATTCCAAAAATGGCTAGAAAAGGTTCAGTGCTGGTCGTCGACGACGAGGAAATCATGCGTGATGTCCTTGAGACGCTGCTATCGTCCGAGGGCTATCGGGTCGATCTGGCAAAGACCGGCGAAGAAGGTTTGGATGCTTACACCAAGCGTTCGTACGACGCGGTGTTGCTCGACGTGTCGATGCCGGGAATTGGTGGGTTGCGCGCTCTGGAAGAGTTTTTGAAACTCGACGCCGAGGCGGTGGTGGTGATGATCACCGCCTACGCTACGTTCGACACGGCGATTACCGCATGGGAAAAAGGCGCTTTCAACTGCATTCGTAAGCCGTTTCAGAACGAGCACATCACTGCGACCGTGGCCGCGGGGGTTAAACGCCGGCGCAAGGAAGAAGAACGGCGCTCCCTGCGACAAGCGATGAGCCGCGAAGTCGATCGCGGCGCCATGGTAGGGCGCTCAGACATCATGCAGGAAGTGTTTCGCCTGGTCGAACAGGTCGCGCCCGCCCGCTCGACGATTCTGATTACCGGTGAGAGCGGCACTGGCAAAGAACTGATCGCGAAAGCGATTCATGAATCCAGCCTGCGCGCCAATCGCCCGTTTGTAACCGTCAACAGCTCGAACATTCCTTCTGAGCTGCTCGAATCTGAACTCTTCGGCCACACACGCGGCGCATTTACCGGAGCGTTCGCGGCCAAGAAAGGTTACTTCGAAGTCGCCGACGGCGGTTCAATATTTCTCGACGAGATTGGTGACATCCCGCCCGAAACCCAGGTGCGTCTGCTGCGCGTGATACAGGAGCGCGAGTTCACGCCCCTGGGAGATACCAGCCCGCGGCGCGTTGATGTGCGCATCATCGCGGCTACAAACATCGATCTAAAAGAAGCAGTCCGGCAGGGAATGTTTCGCGAAGATCTTTACTACCGGCTGGCGGTGGTACCGATCGAATTGCCGCCCCTCCGCGATCGCAGGCAGGATGTCCTGCCGCTGGCGCAGCACTTCATTCGCAAATACAACGAAGAAAATGGACGCCACGTTTCTGAGCACATTGCACCCGAAGTCCTTTCGCTCCTGGAGAATTATTCCTGGCCTGGAAACGTGCGCGAGTTGGAGAACGCCGTTGAACGCGCCGTCGTAATCGCTCCCGGCGACGAGATCTCGCGCGAGTGCCTGCGCCCCGAAATTGCCGATCCCCAGGCGGCGCGCGCCGTCGTGCGCGAGGGCGCCGGCGCCTCTGCGGGCATCGACGTGGGACGCGGCGTCAATTTTTATGACGAAGTGCGCCGCTTCGAAATCGATTTGATCCGCCGCGCACTCGATCAGACGGGCGGGCACCAATCACGCGCCGCGCGATTGTTGGGCATGAACCCCACGACTCTCAACTCAAAGATCAAGACCTACAACATCAACCTGCGCCCTTAAAGGCCGCTAAGCAGGCCAGTTTTGTGTTGACATAAGGTTTGCCTGGGAACGAGCTGACGTCGTTTTGTACGCTTCGCTTTCCAGCGCTTGGGCTCTGGATTAAGCCGGCGTGAACGATCTCTGCCGGCGATTAGCAAGTACGATCCAATCCCAAGTGGGCCGCAGCGCAGTGCGTACCCGAATCGCCAGCTTTTCAACTATCCACCCTTTACGCGGACGGAGTCCTGTCCCGTGAGGGCCTTCGCGAATCCTCAGATGCCTGAGAAACATTTCGAGCGAATCAGTCATCAAGGACAGAGGGTTCGAACTAAGACTCCTAGACCGCTGGTTCGGCCCTACGGTTTTCAGCCCGGAGAATTCCAGCTCAGCGGCAGTTTTGTGTTGACAGCACCATTGCATGGGAATAGGCTGTCGCCGTTTTGACCTTTCCTCGCGGCCCGGCGGCCTCCTTCCTTCTTTCGCAGAGTCGCCGCCAACCTGTCGTGTCTAAGGCGGACTGACCGAGGCTCCGCGAATAACGTTCTCAGCAGGGTAGTTTCCCAACCCCAGCCCAGCAGGAGGAATCGCTCAATGCCCGAAACTAAAGATCGTGAAAAAAAAGAATGGACCCTGATGTTTTATTTTGCGAGTGATAATCCGCTTGCGCCCAATATTGTTCCTCAACTTAAAGCGATTAAGAACGCAGGATTTCATCAGTCAGTCAATGTCATTGCGCAATTTGATCCTGAAGTCGAAGGCATGCCGACCCAAATTTTCGACGTCAACCTGGCGAACAAGTTGGCCTATCCTGACCAGCTATCTTTTAACCCTGCCGGGAATGACCCGTTCGTGCGCAGTTTAGTAATGGATAAACTCTGGGGATCCGGCCCAAACGATGAAAAAATGCGCGCAAAGATTGCGCGACACCTTTCCGAAACGCGCGGGGGAGCAAAATACGATCCTCCGATACCACCAAACGACGAATCTGCTGATCGCGATGAGCTGGGGCCCAAGAAGTCCCTGCCCTATTTTCTTCAGTTTTGTGCGAAGAATTATCCGGCCAGGCATTTCATGCTGTTCATTCTGGGGCATGGTTTGGTGGTTGGGAATCACATGTTCCTCTTTGACGCTAATGCTGACGAAGCAACGATTTCTTTGGCGGATCTGGCACAGATACTTAATCAGTTCAAAAAAGACACTAAGGATATTGGTGAATTCGACCTCGTTAGCTTTCATAGTTGCTCGATGAGTTCGCTGGAGTTAGCGTACGAATTGCAAGGCACCGCCAACTACATGCTAGCTT
>JAWWPL010000345.1:0-9355 GCA_033850605.1 Blastocatellia bacterium
AATACACCGTTCGAATAGCCGTGTGGTGCGCCGAGCGATGCAGGATTGATAAAAGTGAAACTCATTTCGATTGTCCGACAAACTTCAGGAAGATCTGATTAAGTGCCTTCGACGCGTAGCGTCGCCATGAGTTTAGCCCGGCGTTTCAACGCCGGGATCACGCGGTTAGCAAGTCTCGTCGCGTAGCGACGATTGAATTTCCGTTAATTTCACGCGTCGCTACGCGACGCTGATACTTCATGGACCTTTTCCCCGGCCTTTCAAGGCCGGGCTAAGCTCATACCGGCGCTACGCGCCGAAAAGTACCTATTCAGAGCTTGCTTCAGTCTGTCCTTTAGCGACAAACTAAAGTTCGTCGGACAGTTCACACCGAGACTTGCTGCACGATCTCGAGTTGATTCCCGCCCGGGTCGCGCACATAGAAACGCGGCGTGCCCGGCATCGGGCGCGGATCCGGAATTATTTCCACTCCGGCGTCGCGAAATCTTTGTTCGGCCGCGCCGAGATTGGGAACTGCAAAACAAATATGGCGCGAACTGAGCGGTCCGGTTTGCTCGTCTTCCACCGACAGATGCAACTGGTTAGCGCCAATCTGATACCACGCCCCACTCTGGCGGGCAGCCGCCGGCTTTGCCACTTGCTCAAGACCCAGGACGGCGCCGTAAAAATTTTTCGTCGCAGCTTCCAGTTCAGGCGGCACCGTGACGTTTACATGATGAAGTGTTGTAGCCATAACTCATCAAAGTCCCGTAGGGACAAAATATTTATGGTAAGAAACCTCAGTTCTAATCCCGAGCCGCTTTAGCGGCGACATGTCGCTCCTCAACGAGCTTCAATAATAATCTCGTATCGCGAGCTATAAACATTTGGCTCCTACGGAGCCAGGCGCAACACTACCGCTGTCGTTTCAAAAACTCCGGCCCGAAGACCGGTCGTCACTGCTCCCTATTCCCTGCCGCAAATTCCATTACCTGATCCAAACGACTCTCTCCCGTTGCGCCGGACGACTCTTTCATTTTATTTTCAAGATAAGCGTTGAATTCGGCAGACTTGTTTCGCGGCACGCTTAAGTTTTGCCATTCGCTCGACTTCAAGTGCTTCGCCAGATAGACAATCTGGCCGGTGTGGTAGGCGTAGTGCGCAATTTGCCGGTTAATGGCCTGCACGACCGTATGTTTCTCTCCGCGAATCAAGACTGTGCGCAAGAGATCGTCGGGCCCTAAAGGCTCGATCGCATCAAAGACGCACTGCCAACCTTTCTCCCAGTAAGCGAGCAGGTCCGCCTTCCCAGTGTCAGGCAAGATGACAAATTCCAGATCGCGTTTGCGATTCGGTTTCTCGCCGTCGGTGGTCAGAAACTCGGTCCAGCGCGAGATCATGTTCCCGGCCATGTGCTTGAGGTTGACCGCGATGCTGTTTGACTCCGGATCGATGGTAGCGAAGAAATCTGCATCGCTGACTTGCGCGAAAGCGCGTTCCGCAAGTTTCTTGTAATCGCGAAAAGTTTCCAGCGCGTCGGCTAGATAGTGTTGGGCGAATGATTGATCCGACATATGAACCTCAACACGATAGCGTCAATCAGCCAGCGAAGCTGGCGAAATATCAGTAGCCCACGGCGCCAGCTGTGGGTAATGTGCCTTCATTATTCGAGCCCCGGAGGGGCGACATAAAAATCGCCACAACGAATTACGTCGCCCGCTAAAGCGGGCTCAATCAGACGTGTTCCGCATCGTACCCATAGCTCGCGCTGTGGGCTACTGAAATATCGCCGGCTTCGCCGGCTGGTTGACGAGTATCAAAGGTACAGAACCCGGAGCGGTAGCGACGGGAGCGAGCATTCAACTTGCGAACAATTGACCATTGGTTTGAACATCTTAGGTTGAGCATATCATTCGGTCGCTACCGCTCTCGGTTCTGTAACGCGCTCCCTACCTCACTGCGCTTCACACTTCGCTGCTCTCCCGAACGCAGATCCTTGATCGCCACTTCTCCTCGCGCACGCTCATCATCACCAACTATCGCGACAAAGGGAATACCTCGCGACGAAGCATACTTGAACTGTTTTCCCATCTTGTCTGCTTCAGGATAGAGATCGACGCGCAAGCCCTGGCTTCTCAATTCAGTCGCCAGCGCCAGAGACTCGCCCAGCGATTCTTCATTCCAGATCGTCACCATCACATCCGCGGGCGATGAAGCCAATTCAGGTGGAAACATTTCGCGCTCGCTCATCACTACGAGGATGCGTTCCAGGCCCAGTGAGAAGCCGCACGCCGGCACATCCTTGCCCAAAAACATTCCGACCAGATTGTCGTAGCGGCCCCCGCCACCGAGACTGCCGGCCAGATCGGTGACGTTAATCTCAATAATCGCGCCAGTGTAGTACGACAACCCGCGAGCCAAAGTCGGATCAAGTTTGATTCGTTTTTCAATTCCGCCGGCCTTGGCGAACTGTAGGATCTGCCGGAGTTCATCAACTCCCTTTGAACCTGTTTCGTGGGCGCCGATGAACTCTACCAAGCGACCAAGAATGTCAGCGTTAAAGGCGGCCCTTTCCGTGCCTGGCTCACCTAGATCCGCGAACTCGGCCGCGCGCTCGGCTCCAGCAATCCCTTCAAAGAAGCGCATTAGTTTAACCGCGGCCTCGCCAATGATGCCGCGCGCATTCAACTCGCGGGCGACGCCTTCAGCCCCGGCCTTATCCATTTTGTCGAGGGCGATCAGGGCGTCGGCTTGCTTGTCGGGAGCTATACCCGCCTGATCGAGGACTCCGGACAGGACCTGCCGGTGGTTCACGCGAATTATAAAATCATTGAAGCCGAGCGACACCAGCGCGTCACTAGCCGCTGCCATCAACTCAGCCTCAACCACCATCGACTTGGACCCCAGCACATCAACATCACATTGATAGAACTCGCGAAACCTACCCCGCGCCGGGCGATCGGCGCGCCAGACGGGTTGAATCTGATAACGTTTGAAAAATTTTGGCAGCTCGTTCTGATATTGCGCCTCCACCCGCGCCAAAGGCACCGTCAGATCGTATCGCAGCGCCAGATCGGCCTGGCCGCTCTTTTCATGCTCGCCGCGCTTGAGAATTTTGAAGATGAGTTGATTGCCTTCTTCGCCGTACTTGCCCATCAGGGTCTCGATGTTCTCGACCGCAGGAGTTTCCAGCGGCTCGAAACCGTAACGCTCATAGACCTGCTTGATGACGCCGATGACGTATTCGCGTTTGCGCACGTCGGCGGGCAGAAAGTCGCGCATGCCGCGCGCGGGTTGGGTTTTGGCTGAAGACATTGAATTAGCTCTGGAGTATTTCGCCGGCAATCATAACCTGAAAACAGAGCGAGGCAGTAGCCCGACTGTTAGAAGAGTTGCGCAATGAAGTCAGTACCGCCTGCGTGAGCGGGCGGGACCAGCAGGCCTGATCGGACCCACCCGCTCACCCGGGTGGTACTGACTTAATCTCAGCGACGCTGGCCAGTCACGCTGTTGCCGCTTGAATCTTTTGTAACTTTGCGGGTATAAGCAACGTCAATTCAACTAAAGTTCGTCTGCCGCGCTTTCTGGGGACACGCGAACCAGCATTCCGCATCAACACTTGAATAGGAGCCTTTGAGATGATTCGACGCCAATTTGCCGCCACCATTCTGCTTCTCGCTTTGCTAGTTCCCTACACCGCTTTCAGTCAGCAAGCCGGGGTCGAAGTCCAACGACCCGCTTCGAACGATCCAATTGTCCGGATCAAAGACGAGGGGATGAATCGCTCGCAGGTGATGCAGACACTTTCATACCTGAGCGATGTGATCGGCCCGCGCCTAACGGCGTCTCCGGGAATGAAGCGCGCCAACAATTGGACGCGCGAAACACTTGAGAAGTGGGGCATGCAGAACGCGCACCTGGAAGCGTGGGGACCGTTCGGCCGTGGTTGGAGCCTAAAGCGCTTTAGCGCCCAGGTCGTCGATCCGCTGAACATTCCGCTGATCGCTTACCCCAAGGCCTGGTCCCCGGCGACGAAAGGCGCGATCACCGGCGGCGTTGTTTACCTCGAGGCGAAGACCGAAGCCGATCTGGAAAAGTATAAAGGCAAGTTGAGAGGCGCGATCGTTTTGACCCAGGCGCCGCGCGAATTGAAAGCGCGTTTTGCTCCGCTGGGCACGAGGCAGGACGAAAAAACTTTGTTGGCGCTGGCCGACGCACCGGCTCCGGGAGGCGGCCGCGGCTTTGGTGGCGGTGGTGGGGGCGGCGGCGGGTTTCGCATGACCCCGGAACAACGCGCCACGATAAATTTCAATGCGCGGAAGCTTTTGTTCGCGCAGGAAGAAGGCGCGGCAGTGCTGGCGGATGCCAGCCGGGCCGGCGATGGCGGAACAATCTTTGTGCAGCAAGCGACCGTGCCGGCGATTATTCCGGAGGTACAGCCCGCTACTCCCGCTCCACGAGTGAACGCCTACGACAAGGTCGCACCAAAGATACTGCCGCAAATCGTTTTGGCGAATGAGCATTACAACCGGATCGTGCGCATGCTGCAGGCCGGCGAGAACGTCAAGATGGAAGTGAACATCGGCGTCGAATGGCAGGACGCCGATTTGATGGGCTATAACACCGTGGCGGAAATTCCCGGCAGTGATCCACAACTGAAAGATGAGATCGTAATGCTGGGCGGCCACATGGATTCGTGGCATGCCGGCACCGGCGCCACTGACAATGGTGCAGGTGTGGCAGTTGCGATGGAAGCAATGCGCATCATTCAAACACTCGGTCTGAAACCGAAGCGCACTATTCGCATCGGCCTGTGGACGGGTGAAGAAGAAGGACTGCTGGGTTCGGCTGCCTATGTGAAGCAGCATTTCGGCAACCTTGAACCCGGCAACTCAGGAGTTGTGCCTCCGGGAACTCCTAATAGCCAACCGGCCGGGCCGCCAAAATTAACGACGACGCCTGAGTACGACAAGTTCGACGCGTATTTCAATCTTGATAACGGCACGGGCAGAATTCGCGGCGTCTACCTGCAGGGCAACGAAGCCGCGCGGCCGATCTTTCGCCAGTGGCTGATGTCGTTCCGTGATCGGCCGGGCGAGAACGTCTGGGGAGCAAACACACTTTCCATTTCGAACACCGGCGGGACGGATCACCTTTCATTCGATCGCATCGGCTTACCGGGATTTCAGTTTATTCAGGACGAGATTGAATACGACACGCGCACGCATCACTCAAACATGGACGTGTTCGATCGCATCCAGGCCGACGACATGAAGCAGGCCGCGACCATCATGGCCGCTTTCGTTTACCAGACCGCGATGCGCGACGAGAAAATTCCGCGCAAGCCGGCGCCTGGGAGATAGTTGTCGCGCAAGCCGTTAGCTTGCGACCGGTCAGATTGTAGTTTCAAGTTCGAAGCGCCGCCAGGTTTTGAAAAACCTCTGGCAGCTTCATAACTCGGACTGGTTTACCGCGAAGCGGTTGCGCCCAACTGGCGCAACCCGTTCCGGGTTGAGAAAGATGTACACTCGCTTACCCAGGGTTGAAGCAACCCTGAGCTTTGAGACATAACCGCTTCGCGGTATCACCGCTCATATTGTTTCTGAGAGTTTGCACTTCAAACTTGAATCCCCAAATGAGGTCGTTGAGCAAAGGAGATCCCACTCTCAACTATCTCAATGATCAATGCGTCAGCGCGGCGTTCCGTCTGGATTTGTCCAGAATCCCGGCAAACCGCCTTCGCGTGATGTTGCCCCCGGTCAGAATCCCAACCACCTGCTTACCTTTTAATTGATCTCGCAGCTTGACTGCCGCCGCAAGTGAAGCAGCGCCCGCGCCCTCTGCTACCTGCTTCGCGTGTCGGGCCAGCAGCCGAATGGCTTCGTTGATCTCTTCATCGCTTACCAGCACGAAATCATAGAGCAACTCCCAAAGAATCTGGTTCGTCATCTCAAAAGGCACGCGCGTAGCCAGGCCTTCGTGCTCGGTCAACATGGTCGGGTAAGGATTCAATGAATGGTTCTTCCAGGCGTGCCACATCGCCGGGGCGCCTTCGGATTGCGTGGCGATGACTTGTACGCCGGGGTTTAAATGTTTCGCCACGATGGAATTGCCCGACGCGCAACTGCCGCCTCCGGCGGGTGCGATGATCACATCCACGTCCGGCAGGTCGTCGAAGATTTCGAGGCCGATCGTGCCGACGCCGGCAATCAATTTCGCCTCGTTGGCAGAATGCACGAAGCGACAACCCTCGGCCTGGGCTACGCGCTCGGCTTCGATTCGCGCTTCGTCGAAATCGAGTCCATGCAAACGGACTTCGGCGCCGAGTTCGCGCATTGCCTGCATCTTCGATTCATTTACCTGCTCGGCCGGCGCATAGATGATCACCCGCACGCCAAAGAGCCGGCCGGCGTAGGCAATGGACTGTCCATGATTGCCAGTGCTGGCCGAAACCAGACCCGTGCGTCTCTCTGATTCACTCGCCGTGCCAACCAGGTTGACGCCCCCGCGCACTTTGAACGCGCCCACTGGTTGCAGGTTTTCCAGCTTGGCGTAGTAATTACAGTCGAGCAGTTCGGAGATCTTCTCGACGCGCACGAGCGGCGTTTTGGGCAGGTGGGGCCGGATGAATTCGCGGGCAGCTAAGATATCTTTGAAGGTTGGGGACAGCATGGATTTCAACCAAAAAAGGGCAAGCGCGTTTAGCAAAGGTTCCGAGAGTGTTTGGTAAATCAGCGTAATGCGCGGCTCTGCCGCCTGATGTGCGGAAAGCCTTTGGCTTTCCGTTGCGGACTATTTAGACTTCGAGGCTGGGCCTCGAATTCCTTGACGCGGAGCCTCAAGGAGAGGGTTTGTCGTGCCGGAAAGGCAGAGCCTTTCCGCGCATCAGGCGGCAGAGCCGCTCGCATCTGCGCTTCGAACTTAATCAGTCCCTGCCTTCACTCCCGCCGAAAGTGCGCTCAACAGTTTCTCGTGAATCCCGCCAAACGCGCCATTGGACATGATGGCCACCACATCGCCCGAACGCAGATCAGCAGCGAGACTGCGCACAATCTCATCCACGCTGCTAATGGCGAATGCAGGTTTGTTTTGCGCCGCGACGTTCTCGATCAGTTTCGCGATATCCAGCACGCCGCCCATTTCCGCGGCACGCCGGGCGTCAAATACCTGCGAAATAATCACATAATCAGCGGGCATGAACGCCGCGACATAGGCTTCCTGAAAGGTTGCGTGACAGGAAGTGCGAGAGCGCGGTTCGAACACCGCGACCAGGCGCCGGTCCGCATATTTGAGCCGCAAAGCGGCAAGCGTTTCCCGCACCGCCGTCGGATGATGAGCAAAGTCATCAATGACAGTGATGCCGTTAACTTCGCCACGAACTTCGCCACGGCGGCGGACGCTCTGGAAAGACGCGAGTGCGGATGCGATAGATTCGGCCTTGATGCCCCAGGCGTCCGCGGCAATAATCGCCGCCAGGCAATTACGCACGTTAAAATCGCCAATCAACGACGTCTTGAAGAAACCCCATTCCTTCCCGTCACGAAAGACGCGAAAACGCACCATTCCTTCTGAGTAATCAACGTCGCGCGCCTGCCATTTTGCCTCGTCGCCCAGTCCGAACGTTTCCACCTGCGTGAACAGCTTGCTCCCCATCGACGCGATCACTTCGCGCACATGTGGGCTGTCCCAACCTGCGATCAGCCGCCCCGTGCCCGGCACAAGGTTCATCAGACGGCGAAACGCCAACTTCACCGCATCCAGATCGTCGTAAATATCTGCATGATCGAATTCGATATTGTTGACTATGGCCAGCTCAGGCGAGTAATGCATGAACTTTGGTCCCTTATCGAAATAGGCCGTGTCGTACTCGTCGCCCTCGATAATAAAATAATCGCTGTCGGTAACATGAAAGCTGGCGCCGAAGTTTTGCACGACTCCGCCCACCATGAATGAAGGATTAAGTCCGCCCTGATCGATCACCCAGGCGGCAAGACTTGTGGTCGTCGTTTTGCCATGCGTGCCGGCGACTACCAGCGACCGGCGACCGCGAATGAATTCTTCCTTGAGGACTTCAGGCAGCGAACGATAAGGCAGCCGGCGATCGAGCACAGCTTCGACTTCAGGATTGCCACGCGGAATCGCGTTCCCGACCACTACGCAATCCGGGGCCGGATCGAGATGCGCCGTGTCGTAACCTTGCATCAAGCGAATGCCGATTCCCTCCAGCATCGTAGACATCGGCGGATAGACATTTTCGTCCGAGCCCGTTACCCGATGACCACGCGCTTGCAGCATTCCTGCCAGCGAGGCCATCGCAGTGCCGCAGATTCCAATCAGGTGATAATGCATTGATTCTTTCTTGACGTTGCGGCGCGGCTAACCTTCATGCTCCAGTCGTTCGCAAACACGCGAACCCGAAAAGCCTGCGCCTCCACTAACCAGAATTCAAAGTTCTTCAGGAGACTGAATTATCATGTTAAGTGGCCTTTGCGCGATTCATGACTGGGAGGCTACGGCTGGGCGCGGTAACTTTGCGAACATGTCCTGGAGAAAGATTTCCAGTCCCTGTCGAGCCGCCCAACCCAATTCCTTACGCGCGCGGCTGGGATCGACTTGAATCGCCAAAGGTTCCGCCGTTCGCAGCAAATTCGGATTGACCACTACCGCCAGCTTGCCGTTGGATCGAAAGTGCCCTTGCCAGGCAGCCGGATCTTCGCCCTCGAGTTCCCACTCGAGTTCGAATCCACCGATTGTAAATGCGCAATCCACCAACTCCCAAACAGCATGAGTCTTGCCGGTCGCCAGCACATAGTCCCTGTAATTCGTCGCGAGGTCGGCTTGTGGCTCGCTCGTGTGGCGCGCGCGAACCTCGATCTGCCGCAGAATTCTACACATTCCTTCCACGTAATCGGGCGCAAACCCCCAGTCGCGCTCGACCTTGAGATTGCCCATCATTAACGGTTGCAGGTGCACTAACTCCTCAGCGGAACAACTCATCAGGTTGAGTACGTGCCCCACAACTTTCCGCGAAAGAAAAGATTCGGGGCGCCGGTGCGATTCGTGATTTGAAAGTATGCCGCTCGCTATGCGCAAACCGTAGAATTCGCGGTAAGAATGACAGAGCAGGTGAGCAGCCGCTTTGGCGCTGGCATAGGGACTCTGCGGATTCAGCGCCGAGTTCTCGTTATAGATTTCGACGCCCTCAGGCGACATTCCGAACATGTCCGTCGAAGAGGCCTGATATAATCGTGAATCCGGACTCTCGCAGCGCACGCATTCAAGCAGAGAGGCAACGAAATCCGCATTTAGCAGCCAGGTAAGCAACGGTTCTTTGAACGAACTGGAAACGCTCGACTGTCCGCCGAGGTTGTAAATT
>JAWWPL010000375.1:0-13626 GCA_033850605.1 Blastocatellia bacterium
ACATCCTGTCCGCCTGAGCGCGAAGCGCGAAAAGAATCGAGATTTCGTTTTAAGGACTGAGCGCCTGCGGCGCTCGCGGACAGGATGTCCGCGCTCCACTTTTCGGGGTCGTTCTGACTCTTGCTGCGCGGCCAGACTTTACAACTTCAGAAAGTTTTCCAAGATGGTCCGGCCATCGGGGTGTTCCTGATCGAATAGTTCGGGGTGAAACTGCACGCCGAAGAGTGGCAAAGAGACATGCTGCATCGCCTGAATGTCCGAAACCTCATTGGTCGCCGTACAGAGGAAATCCGCCGGAAGTGATTTAACTTCATCACAGTGTGACTCCCACACCGTAATGGTCTTCGCCAGGCTGCTGAAAATTCCATTGCTGATTTGTGAGTCAAGCCTGACGTTGCAGAAACCCCGTTCGCGGTAAGCCCCTTCATAGCCCTCGCCAGGTGCGATGCGTTCGATCAGATCAACTGGCGCACCAAAGGCGAGCGCCATCTGTTGCTGTCCGCCGCATACTCCCAGAATTGGTTTGGGCGCGCTCCGAATTACATAAAAGACGCCGGCCAGCGACTCTGCCGAGTAGTGATCCCATGGATGGCTTTGTCCGCTGAGAATGATGTGGGAAGGGTTGAGTGTCTTTACGAACTCCGGGGTGATACCGCGATAGGGCTCTGTAACGACTCTCAAGTCAGGCTCGATCTGTTGTAAGGCTGAGCGAATCTCGCGCGGGCTCGAGCCCTGGCCTCCAATCGTGTTATCGATGAGCAGAATCATTTTGAAATGATCTCAAATTTCAGATTTCAGATCTGAAATCTCAAATCCAAGAATTCTCCGCGAAGACCAATCCGAGAACTCGATCCGAGATCTTCATCTCCGATCCTAATCCTGGCAAACTTCTCCCAGCCCTTCACTACCGCCGTCTACTGCGTGGCGGCGGCGTTGGACTAGCAGCTTCTTTACTAACCGGCGCTGCAAGTCCCAAACAATATAACTTTCCCATGAACGCTCCGATGTAGATACGTCCATCCAGCACGGCCGGCGTCGAATTAATGTTTTCTCCAATTCTGAGTTCTGAGATCTGCTTGCCATCTTCGGCCGATAGCAGGTGAACCCATCCGGCCTTGTCGCCAAAGACCACCCGGCCATCGACCACCGGTGCGGTACCCCAGATCGCTCCGTGCGCCTTAAATTTCCAAACCAACTCGCCTTTGTCCGCGGACAGGCAATACATATAACCGTTGCTCGCTCCGATATAGATCCGGCCTTTCAAATAAATTGGACTGGCCCAGATACCGACATGCTCGCTGGCACGGCCCAGATGTCCGCCGTCGGTGACAAAGTTCCAAACCAGTTCGCCCGTATCCTGTTTATAGCAGCGCACAACCCCATCTTCCGCGGCGGTGTAGACAAAGCCGTTGGCGACGGCGGGAGTGGAATCTGAATCGGCGCCGATCTTTGCTTTCCAGATGAATTTTCCGTCAGCCGGATCGATGCAGTAGAGATCGCCTTCCTCAGTGCCCAGATAGACGCGGCCGTCTTTCAGAGTAATGCTGCCTTCAACTGAGCCAACCAGGACTTTGTAGACGAGTGATCCATCCGCCAGGTTCAGGCAATAGAAGTAATGGTCTTCACAGCCAAAATAAACACGGTCGCCGACAACTATCGTTGAGCCGTCAATTTCGAATCCGGCTTCATGATCCCAGATGAGCGACCCGTCCCTGGCGTTAAGACAGTAAAGATGATGGTCGAGGCCGCTGGCCAGAATTTTGTCGCCGGTAATTACCGGCGTCGCTTTCATGCTGTCCTTGCCGCGGAACTTCCAAATCTCAGCACCGTCGTTCTTATTGAGACAATAGACATAGCCGTCAGCAGACGGAAAATAGACGCGGTCAACGCCAACCGACGGCTGCCCAGGCCATGATGTTCCACCCCACGGATCCTTGTGCAGCCTTCCGCCAATGGCGCCCGTCTCAACCTCCCAGATGATTTTGAGCTCGCCCTCTTTCCAGGGACCAGTGCCGTAGAAGTTTCGTTCCGCACTACCCAGCCACATCGGAACCGCGGTCGGGGGCTTTGGTTTTTCAAGGACCGGGCGAAGCGGCGCCGTTGACACTTTTTCGCCGCAGCCTGTTAGCCCGGCAGCCGCGCAAATCGCAATCATGGCACCGCCAAAGATGCGCAGAGCGAAAGGGAAAGAAAGACTCAACACAGGGGGATCCTCGCTAAAACTTAAACAATAAAAAGACTACTTGCGCAGCCATTCTCCACTATAAATTACTTCGGCACGTCCCGTCAGCACAACCTCGCTGTCTGCGCGCCACTCGATAGGCAGCACTCCGCCGGGAGCGTGCACGTTCACCTGCCGGTCGGTCAGCCCGTTTATGACTGAGGCGACTACGGCCGCGCATGAACAAGTACCCGAGCTTTCGGTCTCACCCACGCCGCGTTCCCACAGACGCTCTTCGATGTTTCCGCGATCGCGAACGCGCACAAAGATGACATTAGTGCGCTCCGGGAATCGGGGATGATGTTCGATCAAGGGACCGAGGCGCCGCCAATCAATTGAGCTGAAGTCGTCGACAAAAATACAGCAATTGGGATTGCCCATTTCCAAAGCGGTCACGCGCAGCACTTCACCGTCGACCTCGAGCGGATAGTCAATTACCTGATCGAGTGGTTCGTCCGTGACCATGGGAATCGCCGCGCTGGCTAGACGCGGGTGGCCCAACTCAGACTGAAACAGAAACGAGTTAGTGCCCGCACGCTCAAGCAGGTGATAACGCTTGATACCGTTCCGCGTTTGCAGGCGCAACGGTTCGTCTGTCCACAGCTGATGATAGATTAAGTAGGAAGCAGCGCAGCGGGTACCGTTGCCGGACATGCCGGCCTCGCTGCCATCCGGATTGAAAATGCGGACGTGAAAGTCTGAGCTGTCTTCTTCCGAGCGCTGCGTGATCGCGATGCCGTCCGCGCCGGCGCCGTAATGCCGGTTACAAATGTGCCGGGCAAAGTCGCCGAGGTCGTCGATGTCGGCCAGTTGATCGGCTTCAAAGACTATGTAGTCGTTGCCATAGCCGTGGAATTTGGTGAACCGAAGAGGCATTGTTTGCTAAGTGTCTCGAAAGAAAATGATTTCTCGTGTTTAGTGTTATTTCGTGGATCGTTGCTTCATGTAGCAAAGACTTGATCTACTAAATCACACGAAACCGCACGAAAAAGAAACCCAACGAAGCGCCGCTCACCTCAAGACCTGGAGCGCGATACGCGCGCTGGCGGGCAGGAGGCCCGCGCTCCGAACTACTGCGATTTCCCTGCAAATGAAGCCAGCAGCACCGCGATCGCGTCGATCGAATCCCGCCGCAGAGCGCTCGCGTCCGGGTAATTGTTCAGCATCATGGAAAAGACCAGATGCTCGCCCGCGGC
Source organism: Blastocatellia bacterium (assembly GCA_033850605.1). Lineage (GTDB taxonomy): Bacteria > Acidobacteriota > Blastocatellia > Pyrinomonadales > Pyrinomonadaceae > UBA11740. The sequence continues at coordinate 3,418 of JAWWPL010000375.1, forward strand.
GGTCGTGACATAGCCCGACAGCGACGCGACCGAACTGAGACTGCCTGTCTTTGCCCGCAGATTACCTTCGGCGGGCGTGCCGCGCATCCGTGTCCGCAAGGTGCCGTCAACACCGGCGATCGGGAGGGCTTCGCGAAACTGTGCTGAGTATTTATGCTTTGACATGAAAGTCAGCAACTGCACCGTGGCATTCGCCGTGATCATGTCATTGCGCGAAAGACCGGAACCGTCGTTCAACGCCAGATCACTCTCATTCGCTCCTGCCTGACGCAGAAAATTTCTAACGACTATCAATCCGGCTTCTTCATTTGTTTGACTGGAACTGACGCTGTTGAGCTTGCCGAGTGTGCGCAGGATTATTTCGGTATATAGATTTTGGCTGGGCTTCAGTGTGTGTGCGACGATCAGGCTAAACGGCGGCGATTGAGTACTGGCGATCTCGAACAGAGGCGGTTGTGTAAGATGATCCGGAAGTTTCACCAGCGCGATTAGCGGATCAGGAACAATACTGCCACCTGAACGCGCATTAATTGTCCGTACGCTTCCATCGATTTTCACACCGCGCTTCAACAGCGCATCTCTCAACATAGTCACAAACGCGAGCGCGGGATCCGGAATGGCCACGCTGTTCGTGAATCCATTATCACCGAGCGGCAGGCTTCCGGAGATTTCCAGCGTGTTCGCGCCCAACCCGCGATAGATGTTCAAGTCGCTCTTCGATCCGCGCGGACCGGTCGTCGCACGATTGGCGATCGTCATGAACGTGGCGGGAGGTCCGGTGGTGATTACCACAGGCGCGCCTGCTCTGTCGGCCGGCTTGACAGTCAGGTCGATCGCATTGTCGTTGACGGTAAGGGCACTTACTTCCGCTCCGTAGGACCACTGCAAATCTTCCCACTCCCAACCGCTGCCCAAGGGCGCGCCGTTAAACCAGCTTTCGTCGCCGACCAGATCACCTTTGACCCGCTTCACTCCGGCGGTAACGATCCGCGCGGCGAGATCGTCGATGCCTTTGAAGTAGTCGCTATTGTTAAAGCGCGCCGCAAACGACGGATCGCCGCGACCATAGACGATTAGGTCGCCCTTGACCTTTCCGTCCTCCAGTTTTTCTTTCGCGTACACCGAAGTGATGAAGTGATAGTCCGGCGTCAGCCGATCGAGCGCCGCGGCGACTGTGTAAAGCTTCATGTTTGAAGCCGGTCGAGTGAATTTGTTCGAACTCTGTTCGTAAATCACCAGGCCCGTATCGAGCGAAACGATCTTGACGGCGAAGAAACCGGGCTCGAGCGCCGGCTGCCGCACAATTTCCAGTATGCGCGACTGTAACTCGCCGAGCGTATTGGGTCCAGAGGTCTTTGCCCGAGCCGGAGCAATCCGAAGCGGCGGAACGTCCGGCGTCACCGGTTGCGGCGTGGTAACGGGACCCGTCGGCTCAACAGTCCGCGGGCGCTGCTGGTCCTGCGCTGGGGTAAACGTCAATGTTCCCAGGCCCAGCGCCAGCAGTAAGAAAATTGATAATGTTTTAGGCATGACTTACTGAATCGAATCCAGAACTTCTTTGCCAGTCGCCGTCGCAGTGCCGAGTTTCCCGACAACGATGCCGGCGGCGTGATTAGCGAGCACGGCGGCTTCAGTCATCGATGAGCCTGCGGCCAGTGCGGCCGCCAGCGCTGCGATCACGGTGTCTCCCGCGCCGGTGACATCGAATACTTCACGCGCGACGGTGTCCACGTTTATTGGTTCGCGATCGGCCTCAACCAACATCATGCCGCGATCGCCGCGCGTGATTAGCACTGCATCGCAACTGAGGTGGCTACGTATCGAGCGCGCGGCCTGCTTTAGTCCCTCATCGGAATCTTCTTCGAGGTTGGCCATGCGCAGCGCTTCGTGATGGTTCGGAGTAATCAACGTGGCCGGACGATACGCTTCAAAGTTTCTTAACTTGGGATCGATCAGCACGGGCATTCGACCATAAGCAATCGGCAGGACCTCAGCCAGAATGCGTGGCGTAACGACGCCTTTGTCATAATCCGACACGATCAGGGCGTGGGCATTTTCGAGCGCGGACTTGATGGCGGCGATAATCAAGTCTTCAGTCTTGCCGCTTACAGGAGTCCGGTGTTCGCGATCGGCGCGTACTACCATCTGGTTCTGAGCGATTATGCGCGTCTTGATTGTAGTCGGACGCGAACCGTCTTTGATCAGCGAATTGTCCGCCTGGAAGTCGCTTTTGTCGCCTACTGAACTGCGAATTCTTTCACCGGCAAAATCATCGCCGACCAATCCCACGACGCATGCTTTCGCGCCCAGCGCGACCAGATTCGCGAGTACATTTGCGGCGCCACCGAGGTGGGTTGATTCACGGCGAATGTCTACGACCGGCACCGGCGCTTCAGGCGAGATCCGCGTCACGTCGCCCCAGAGGAACTCATCCAGCATTACATCGCCGAGCACGACGATGTTGCGATCGCCAAGCTTGCCCAGTAACTCAGTTGCACGTTGTTTGTCGATAGTCGTCATGATTTCAGCAGCCCCGGTACAGAACCGCTCGCGGTAGCGAGCGGGTGCGGACCCTGGAGTGCGACGGCACGAAGCGGCGACGGCGCTTTAGTTCGGAGTTCCAACGTCAGGCGGTCTCTGCATTCAGACATTCCTCAAGGCGGAACTCCGAACTAACCCAAAGCGGTGTCTCCCGATGCTTCGCGATTGCCACCGTACTCCAAAAACAATTCACTCGCTAACGCGCGCGCTCCTGTCGCTCATCCAAAATTCGATCGATTGCTCCCCGGACGCGCTCAACGGGCACCCGCAAAATACATTCCGGCTTTTCAAACTCAGCACAAAAGTAGCCATGACAAGGTTGGCAGGGCATTTCCTCGCGCACCACTTCATTCGGATTCGTTGTCCAGGGCCGCCAGTGCGCAACGTTTGACGAGCCAAAAATTACTACGCAGGGAGCGCCGGCCGCGGCGGCAATGTGAGCGATACCGCTGTCATTGCCGACAAACAACTGCGCGCGCGAAGCGAGCGCAGTTACTTCGGGCAAGCTCAAGTCGCTCAGACCAACGATCGGGGCCGAGCTGTGTTTTACCAGCGCCTCCAATATCCGCTTCTCTTTCTGAGAGACGATTGCGATCGCGGCGAGACCCCGAGTCGTTAGCTCTTCGGCCACGCGCGCGAAGTTTTCGCTGGACCATTGTTTAGTATCAAACGCCGCGGCCGGATGAATCACGGCGTACGGCTTTTCCACATCGTCCACACCGGCAGCGCTAAGCTTCTCAGCGACCATGCGCAGCGACCCTTCATTAACCGGAAGCCTGGTTGAGGGGCGATCGGTTACCGGCACACCGGTCCAGCCGATCAAGGCAAGTTGCTGCTCGACTGAGTGCAGGCTCGTCCGCTGCCAAATCTCCAGAGACGAGGGCGCCGCATGATTATGCAAGCGTGCATACTGGAAGTGTCCGAATCCGACCCGGTGCTTTGCGCCGGTTGCTCGGGTCAGGAGCGTGGCGGTCGTGCCTCCGTGCAGGTTGTAAACAACGTCATAGCGCGACGCTCGTAGATCCCGCGCCAGGCGCGCGCGGGCAGACGTGCGGCCACGGGTGATCGCAATGACTCGATCGACAAGATCCGAGCCCTCAAGAATGGGCGCGACCCAATCTTCCAACAGAATATCGATTTGTATGTTCGGCAGGAACCGGCGCAAGGCGAATAGCGAGGGTGTGGTCAGGACAGTGTCGCCGATCGACCTCAGCCTCACGACCAGAATGCGTCGCACCTCAGACCAATCCCAAAGGGCGGGCCCCAGGGCCAGAGGTTCGTCGCCCTCCAGTCTGTTGGCGAAAGCGAGATGACGAACACTGGGCGACGACTCAATTATTTCCCGCAGGCTGTTCATCTTCGATCTTGGCTTCGTCAATCAGCATCACCGGGATGTCGTCGCGAATCGGATAGACGCGCTTGCAGTCGACGCATTTCAAGCCGCTGCCGTCGGGTTTCAGTTCCACTCGCGCCCGGCAGGCGGGGCAGACCAGAATTTCAAGCAATTGTTCACTGATGGGCATCGTAAGATCCTCTTAATTAATCCAATTTGCGCCAGGGCGCACGCCGGCTAAAGCAAAGCTTAGCAGTATTGGCCGATTTGTAGTAGCGCTTGTAGTACAATCGCAGGGCAGAAGCGCCGGTCAAGAATTTGGCATCCGGTCGCGCTGAAAACGAGGAACCATCGGGATGATGATTGAGGAGTTTGGTCCGCGAGTCGCGAGCGTTTGGAACCACCTGCGCACGACCACCCGCAGCCTGGTCGAGCGGGCGTGGAAATCTTCGGGCACTGGTTCCCTAATTCAAATTCCCCAGTCGACACCTTACGATCCCCGCGCTGATCACGAGTTGAGCCAACTCCTGGCCGCCCTGGATGAACACACGGTCGCAGCGGGACTCCCTGTGGATGCGTCGCGGGAAGCGCGGCGGCTGGCTGATGCCTGCGCCAACGTGCTGACCCAGCAGACGCAATCCGCGGAAGTGTTCGGGCAATTGATTCAGCGCGCCCACCAGCGAAACGACTACGCGCGCATCGATGCCCTGGCGGAAATGCTCGCAGACCGTCTGGCCCCCAGCGAAATTTGCGAGTTGGCCCGGGCGAACAACGTGGTGGTGCGAGCGCTGGCGCAGGAGTGCTTGACCCAAATGCCGGCCTCGCTGCTGGTAGCCCTACTGCGCGATCCGGTCGATGCTCTGGTTGCGCGTCATGCGTTGGAACGGCAAGCGACAGAGTTTGCTTCAGAGGAAGCATACCGAGCGTTGCGCGATTTTGAAGATTTCAGTGCTGAAGAGTTTTGAAGTACGCCAGTTAGTCTAACCAAGCCATTCAACTTCCAACTAAAATTTATGTTCCGAGTTCAACCTTCGGGTTGCTGGTTGTGAGCGCAAGCTAAAGCCTGAACTCTTAAGTGGTCTCGGATTCACTCGGCCGGGCCGGCACAGTTTGGTCCGTGCAGCGCGGGGATCTTCTGACTGATCACAGGATAGTTTGGCGCTTCATCGATATTGATCTGCGTCCAATGCGCGTGCTGCTCGGGCACGGCGTTGTCGGCGAAGATCGCTTCGACCGGACATTCGGGTACGCAAGCATCACAATCGATACAGGTGTCGGCGTTGATATAAAGACGATCAGGTAACTCATGAAAAGCTTCGACGGGGCAAACCGCTGCACAGTCGGTGTACTTACAGTCAACGCACATTTCTACAACAACGTAGGTCATTCGCGGATGACTCCTTTCACTGGAAACAAATGTTTATTATTTAACGACCGGAATGTCAACAAAAAAGTTTGAACGCGCATTAGTGTAACGCGCGGCCCGTTTTAATCACAACTCTAAAATAGAATAAGTATTCGTGTCAGACAAAAAAACCGATCCACGAACGAAGCGAAATTGCTTGTTCGTGTGATTTCGTGGATCGGTTTTTCTCGTTGGAAACAAGGCACGACGCTGGAACATAACGCGAATCTAAAAACGCAGCGGCGAGCAGGGCGAACACTAATTCTAACCTGGTAATTACCGTCCAGGATTGTTCCCGGATCGGGTGCGCGGGCTGGCAGCCCGCGCGTACGGTTCATCGTTTCGGGATGTAAGTCAGCCAGAAATAGATCGCTTGTCCGATACCGATCCAAAAACCAATCACGGCGCCGAACAGTTCGATCGTCTTTAAGTGATGCTGGGCGACGGACAACACTAAAGCTTCCAGTTTCTCCAGGGGATAGTCGGAAACCTTTTTGCGCACCAGACCTCCGACGTCAAATTCGGCGATCAGCGCGGGCAGTCGCTCGCGCGCGGCGGCAGTGATCTTTTCGGTCAACGCGGCGCTCGCTTTCTCAATCGCTCCGGCCGGCATGTGATCGGCGAGCCGGCCGATCGGCGCGACCATGAATCTTTCGATTTGGGCACTCAGGATCGCGTTGATCGTCCGCGCAGTATCGTCGCGGGCCAGGACCGTAAGCAGGCTCTTCGTCAGAAACGCTTTTAAGCGCGGCGCGGATTCAGGATTCAAGGCCTGCAGCAGTTCGCGTAATGTTTGCGGCCTCAGGCGCTCGAGAGCGTTAGCCAGATAGCCGACGACCGAGTGCGCCAGTTCAGGACTGCGCACCAGGCCGACGAAACGCGCGGTGGCCTCAGACTTGATGGTCGCAAACTTCTCTGGAGGAAGTTGGCCGACCAGCTCGTTCAGCGGCCGCTGCATCAGATTGTCGATCGTCGAATTCAGAAAGCTGGTTGCCTCCTGCACGAAAGCGGCCCCGCGCAAGTACTCGTCGATGCGCCGCGGCAACGTGTTGTAAACCAGATCGTCGACTTCACGGTAAATGCGTTCGCGCGAGATGAATATTTTTTTCACGAACGAAAGCTGTTCGTAATATTCATCGACTTCGCGTTTGATTAGCGCGCCTATCTGTTGCCTGGTGCCCGGGCTGCTGGCAATGTCCGCCAGGTGTTGGGCGATTGGCCCAACCTGCTGGTCGACCCGTTCCTTGATCAGCGTCACTGTCTCGGGACTGAACATTTCCAGAAGCGATGCGTTGGTGCCGGCCAGGTCGTCGATGCGCTCGCTGACAAATGCGCGCACCTTTGTTTCAAATACTTCTTCGTTGACCAGGCCGTTGAAGCGTTCTTCGGCGAACCCCAGGATAAGATCGAAGGTTTCGGTACTCACTGTTTCGCTCAGTTGTCTCTCGAGCAGTTTATCAACCTGTCGATCGACAAATTGTTCGATCGCTTCGGCGGTTTGCCGGCTCTTTAAAACGGAAGCGATATGTTCCGCCAGCTTGTATTGGAGCGCGGCAATCGTATCCAGCACCGGAGCGCGGGCGCCGGTCGGCAACGCCTCAACCAATGACGGATAGACGGTGGAAAGCAATTCGTGAGTGTAGGAATTAACAAAGCCTTCGACTTTGCTGCTGAAGAATCCAGTTTCAAAGAGCGCCGCGAACACTGTCTCCTGCGAAACAAGTTCGTTACCGACCGCGTTGCCAATCGATTGCGCGAGTTTGGCCCGGTGCCGTGGAATCATCCCCTGCGGCCAAATCGTGATGCCGAAAAGTTTGACCGGCTGGTAAGGATGAAACAGCATCCAGATCGCCAACCAGGCCGCGCCATAACCGTGCAAGGTGGCGATGACGATGATCGCCGCACTGATCAGAATTTTGAAAGTTGTTGGATCGATGGTGTTACTCCGATCAGTCGTTTCAACGCAAAGGGCGCAAAGGCTTTCGCAAAGAACGCAACGTAAATCGTGCTGCTTGATAGTTCATCTTTGCGTTCATTGCGAAGACCTTTGCGCCCTTTGCGTTGAAAGAAGAGTTTCGCTTGTCACTCATCATCTGCACTACTCGCCCACCAGAGTTCCGTCGCAGGCAACTGACTGAAATCCGTCTCGCGTGCCGCTGTACCGGGCGCGGCCTGATAGACAATCTCGCCGCCGATCACCGTCATCACGCAATGCGTCTTCAAAAGATCCATTTCGGGAATCTTCATGATGTCGGCGGACAGTACTGTCAGGTCGGCCAGTTTTCCAACTTCAATAGTCCCGCGCAGATTTTCTTCGAACGCGGCATACGCGGGCCAGATGGTCAGCATCTTCAAAGCCTGATCTCGTGGCAAGGCTTCTTCGGGATGCCAGCCTTCGCCGGACCATCCCTTGATGTCTTTGCGGGCCACGGCCGCATAAAACTCGATCATCGGTTCGCCGCGTTCCACCGGGGCGTCCGAGCCTCCGGGAACGATTACGCCTGACTTCACGAAACTGTTCCACGCATAGGCGCCTGCCAGACGTTTGAGACCGAGGCGTGCGGGCGCGAAATGTAAGTCACCAATCGCATGAGAGGCCTGCATCGATGGGATGATCCCCAGTTTCTTGAACCGTGGAATGTCGAGCGGATTCACAATCTGCGAGTGCTCAACACGCCAGCGTGGATCGGCGATCTTGCGCTGCTCAGCCGGTACAGCTTTCAAAGCTTTCTCGTACTCGTCGAGAATAAACCGATTGCCCCTGTCACCGATCGCATGAGTCTCAACCTGAATGCCCTTTCGCAACGCTTCTTCGAGCATGGGCAGCAGGTCTTCTTCCTTGACCGTCAAAAAGCCGGAGGTGTCAGGAGCATCGGAATACGGTTCGAGCAGCGCCGCGCTGCGCGAACCGAGTGAGCCATCCGCATAACACTTGAGCGAGCGCACGGTCAGCCGATTACCGTAAGCGCCGATGATTGGTCCCTCACTCAAGAGTCGTTGCGCTTGGTTCCCGGGAGCGGAAAGCACTTTGTAAATCCGCAGCTTAATCTTTCCTTCGCTGTAGAGCTTTCGGTAGATGTCGACGTCCTGATAGCTGCCCCCCGGGTTCTGGACCTGAGTCCAGCCCAGACCGATGTCTCGCTGCACTCCCAGCACGATCGCGCGTTCATCATCCGCGGGCGAGGTGGGCGGAATGTGACGGCGCACAATTCCCTGCGCGGCGTCGAGCAACATGCCATTCGGTTCGCCGCTCTTGTCTTTTGAGATTTCGCCGCCAAACGGATTCGGAGTCTCCTTTGTGATTCCCGCGATCTTCAGAGCGGCGCTGTTCACCACCGTGCCGTGCCCGTCGGCTCTCTGCAGAATTACGGGATTGTTCGGCGCGACTTTGTCCAGATCCCAACGAGTGGGAAACACCGGCGGCGTCCAGAAGGTTTCAATCCACCCGCGACCGGTCACCCACTCACCCGGCTTTGCCTGATCTACTTTGGTCTTCACCTTCGCCAGAAAGTCCTGAAGGTTGGTGATGCCTTCGAGGTTGAGCGTCATTTCGCGAAAGCCGACGCCTTCCAGATGATGATGCGCGTCGGTCATTCCCGGGACTACCGTGCCGCCGTGCAGATCTATGACACGAGTCTGCGAGCCGCGGTATTTCTTCACCTCGGCATTGGATCCCGCAAAGATAATGCGATCGGTCTTTACGGCGATGGCTTCCGCGTGTGGCTGCTTTTCATTTGCGGTGTAGATGTTGCCGTTCAGGAAGATCAGATCGGCCGGCTCGACCTTCTTCGCGGCAGGCGCAAAGCTGAAGAGAAAAATGCTGAGCAGGATGGAAAGTACTTTCATTGTCTTCCTCTTTAGTGACTGGCGCGTGACTAAATAAGAGCGAGCTGATTTATATCATACCGGGTAGTTCGCTTTGTAACGCTTGGAGTCCGATTTCTATTCAATTGCCTGTCTGCGGGAACACTGCTCGACGTGATGAAGCCAATACCACCCGCGTGAGCGGGTGGGTGGGACACTCAAGCTTCATTACTTCGACATTGAATGGTTGATCCACCCGCTCACGCGGGTAGTACTGACCTCATTGCATCGATCTGTGCGCAAAGCCCGCGGAACTGCGTTCAAGCTTTTCGATGAATTTGAAGACGCCGAACGAGTTCTTCGGCGATAAAACACAAAAACTCATCAACCTTGTCATTTATTCATTAACAGCAATCAACTACAATTGACGAGATATGCTTTCATCTCGCACATTCTAATTAGCCACTCTAATCAGCAAAGGGTCAAAGATGAATTCTGAATCATTGAATCTCGACACAGCGCGCGGCGCGACGTCGGCTTATGTTGCCCGGCCTCAAACGGAGGTTGATGCGGCAGTAGTTCTGATCCAGGAATGGTGGGGCATCAACGATCACATTCGCGACCTCGCCGGCCGGTATGCCAGAGAGGGCTATCTATGCATCGCGCCGGATCTGTATCGCGGCAAGGTTGCAAAGAACACGGAAGAGGCTGGCGCCTTAATGCAGGCGCTGAAAATAGACGACGGTCTTGAGATAATTCGCAAAGCGATCGACGCGGCCGGCGAGACCTATCAGATCAAGCGTTTCGCGATCACCGGCTACTGCATGGGTGGAACCTTCGCGTTGCGGGCTGCCTGTGAAATCCCTGACATAAAAGCCGCCGCACCCTTCTATGGCGACATTCCGGAAGAGAGCATCCTGGCCAAGTTGAAAGTGCCGACTCTCTTCATTGCCGGCCTACGCGATGCCTGGATCAATCCTGAAAAAGTGAACCTGCTGAAAAAAATCGCAGCCCGGCACAATTTGCCCGTTGAAGTGGTCAGTTATGACGCCGATCACGCGTTCTTCAATGACACGCGCCCGCAAGTCTATAACGCCGAAGCTGCTGCTGATGCGTGGCGGAGGGT
>JAWWPL010000393.1:0-4393 GCA_033850605.1 Blastocatellia bacterium
GCTTTTCTATTTAGGGAAAGGGATATCGCCGCGCATTATGAAGCGTCTGCCCAAGTTGATTTTCGTCATCGCTGGAATTCTTCTCACACTCAACATTGTAACCGCACGCCAGGCCGCGCATTATTACGCTTCGTCTGTCTCGGCTTCGGCGGGCGTCGTCGTGCCGGCCGAGGCGTTGTATAAAACAGCGATGCTCGAAATGTCACGGCGCCGATGGATCGGGAGACACTTCGCTAGGCCGAATTTTCAACGTCCCGGATTTTACCGACGGCGGGTGGTGGGCCAAACATTCCAGCAGCGAATCTGTCGGCGTCATCACGCGCGGTAAAAAGAATATGCCCGCGTTTGGAAAAAACCTGGCTCGCGCGCAAATAGCCAGTCTGGCCGCTTACGTTCAGAGATTCAAGAGATAGTCATAAGTATTGGTTAGCAGGGCGCTCTTTTGCGCCCATCTTGAAATGCTCATTTCGACTTGCGACGGACAAGCTCGCCGGATAGATGGCAGTCGTCGCGTTCCAAATCGCGCGCAATGGGTTTGGCCATGTCGTGCCCGGCAGTTGCAAAAATTGGTAATTTTGCAGGAAATCGCTTGAATAATCCGATCCGGACGGCTATAAACGTCCGGCCCCCTGGAAAAACCTTTGCTGTGAACAAAAGGCTTCCCCGAAGCAGTGCATACTTGTTGCGAAGAAGGAACCTAAACTAATGAGATCCAAAGTCAAATTGATTCTGTGCTGTCTGACAGCAATGTTGCTATTCAGTGCTTGTGTCAAAAGTCCGGACCAGGCAAAGAGCGGACGATCCGCAAAACAAGGCGGCCCCGTGCGCATAGGCTTTTCCATGGACACGCTGAAAGAAGAGCGTTGGCAGCGTGACAAGGCTCTGGTCGAAGCTCGCTGCAAAGAAGTGGGCGCCGAGTGCGAAATTCAAGTCGCTAATGGCGATGATGCGGTCCAGACCAAGCAGTGTGACAACCTGCTGACAAAGGGCGTCGACGTTTTGATCGTGGCCCCGCACAACGGACAAATTGCCGCATCCATTGTTGAGGCTGCCCATCGTCAGAATGTTCCGGTGATCAGTTACGATCGCCTGATTCGCAATTCTGATGTCGATCTTTACGTAGCGCACCAGGTTGTTAAGATAGGGCAGATGCAAGCCCAGTACGCGCTCGACCATGCGCCTAAAGGCAATTATGTGCTGATTGGCGGTTCACAAACCGACAACAACGCGCTGCTGCTGATGGACGGACAAATGGGTGTGTTGCAACCCGCGTTGGACCGCGGCGACATTAAGATCGTGACTAAACAATTCGCGCGTGAGTGGCTGGCAAGCGAAGCGTTGCGCATTACCGAGGATGCTCTGACCAAGAACAACAACGACATTCAGGCGATCGTCGCGTCCAATGACGGCACTGCCGGCGGCGCGATTTCGGCCCTGCCGCCGCAGCTGGTTGGCAAAGTCCTGGTGACCGGACAGGATGCCGCGCTCGACGCCGTGCAGCGCATAGCCGAAGGCAAGCAGACGATGACGATCTACAAGCCGATTCTACCGCTTGCCAACAGCGCGGTGGATGCGGCAGTCAAACTCGCGCGCGGTGAAAAGGTCGAGACAAAAGACACCATCAACAACGGCAAGAAGGATGTTCCTTCGATCCTGCACGAGCCTCAGGTCGTCGATAAGAGCAACCTCGTGAACACAGTCATCAAGGATGGCTATCACAAGTTGGAGGATGTCTATAAGAACGTGCCGAAGGACCAGTGGCCGAAGCAGTAACCAGTAGATACGCACGCAAACGATAGCGGTGTATAGAGTACCAACTTCAGTTTGGGTCTTTGGCGCGAAAAAGCCCAACGAAAGTTTGGTACTCTAAACGCCCGGCGTCCCGGATTGAAGATTCTTGCAAAGTTCCGCCAAGCATCGCGAACACTAAATTCATGCCGACTCCATTGCTCGAGATGAAAAGCATCACGAAGTCTTTTCCGGGCGTGCGAGCGCTGGACGGCGTTAGCTTTGATCTTAATAAGGGCGAGATTCACGCCCTTGTCGGCGAGAACGGGGCAGGCAAGTCGACACTAATTAAGATCCTCGCCGGTGTTTATCCGTATCCCGAATACGGCGGCGGGATTTTTCTGGATGGTTCCGAGCGCCGCTTTGCGAATGTTCGTGACTCTGAAAAAGCGCAGATCGCCGTCATTTATCAGGAACTGTCGCTGGTTAAAGATATGAGCGTGGCCGAGAATATTTTTCTCGGTCGCGAGCCTCGCGGTTTCGGCGTTATCAATTGGGAGCGGCTTTATAGCGGCGCGCAGAAGTTGCTTGACGATCTTCACCTCGCCATCGACCCGCTCACCCCAACCCGAAACCTGGGGATCGGCCAACAGCAATTGGTCGAGATCGCCAAAGCCCTGTCACAGGACGCCCGCATCGTCGTGCTCGACGAACCAACCGCCGCATTGACCGATTCGGAAGTCGAGACGCTTTTTATCATCTTGAACAAGCTCCGCGCGCGCGGCGTAGCGATGATTTACATTTCGCATAAGCTCGATGAAGTTTTCCGTCTCAGCGATCGAGTTACTGTGCTGCGCGACGGACGCACCATTAGCACTGACGCGACGCGCGACCTCGATGAAGCCCGGGTGATCGGCAAAATGGTGGGACGCGAGGTCGGCCAGATTTTTCCCGAGAGTACGCACCAGCGTGGCGAAGTCGTGTTCGAAGCGCGTAACGTCACGGTTGAAGATCCCGCCGTGCCAGGCAAGCTGCTGGTTGATCGCGTGGGATTCACCGCCCGGAAAGCCGAAGTGCTGGGGATCGCCGGCTTGATGGGATCGGGCCGGAGCGAGCTACTGATGGCGATTTTCGGCGCGCATGCCGGCCGCAAATCAGCGGAAATACTGGTTGACCATAAACCTGTGCAAATCAATCAGCCGGCTGACGCGATCAAACACGGCATCGGATTCGTAACCGAAGATCGAAAACGTTATGGACTAATCCTCGATCAGACAATCCTGAAGAACATGACCCTGGCGGGGCTGCGGAAGCTTTCCGGCAGATTTGTAACGAATGACGACGCTGAGGCTGTAGCCGGCGAGCGCTCGGCGCGCGATTTACACATCAAGGCAAACTCAGTTTTCACAATCGCCGGTACCCTGTCCGGCGGAAATCAACAAAAGGTCGTGCTGGCCAAATGGCTTTTGACCAAGCCGCGCGTCCTTTTTCTTGATGAACCAACGCGCGGAATCGACGTCGGCGCCAAACAGGAAATCTATGCTCAGATTAACCGGCTGGCGGAAAGCGGTCTGGCCATTGTGCTGGTTTCATCTGAGCTGCCGGAAGTTCTCGGCCTCTCAGATCGCGTGATCGTTTTGCACGAAGGCCGCATTACCGGAGAGTTCACGCGCAGTGAAGCGACACCGGAAGCAGTGATGTCATGCGCGACGGGCCACGCGCGACGAGCCGCTTAGAAATCGGCTTCTCGATGATTATTTTGGGAATCGTTTCATGAGTGAAATAACAAAGCGAGGCAGATTCAAACTCCGCACGTCAGCTCTGCGAGCGTATACGATGCTGCTCGCGCTGATTGTGATCTGGCTCTTCTTTCAATGGGCCACGATCGATCAACATCATCCCTACGGCCTTTTCCTGGGCGCCGTCAACTTCTCGAAACTTTTGCAGCAGATGGCCGTGACCGGCGTGCTGGCTGTTGGCATGCTGATGGTTATCGTCTGCGGCAATATCGATCTTTCGGTTGGCGCGGTGGTCGGTTTGGCCGGTGGCATAGCCGCGATGACTCAGGGATGGGGAGTCGCCCCTTCACTGGGCTCTGCCATCGTCGTCGGATTATTGATTGGAGCCATCCAGGGCACCCTGGTCGCCTATGTCAACATCCCTGCCTTTATCGTAACGCTCGGTGGATTGGAAGCCTGGCGCGGTGTGATTCTGAAGCTGACCAAAGGCGCTACCATTCCCGTCGAGAGTCCCTTCTTTCGCTCACTGGGCCGTGACTTTATCGATCCGCGGATCGGTTTTGGGTTGGCGATCGTGGCCGTAGCGGCGATCGCCTGGATCAATCTGAGGCGAAACCGGGCCCGTCAACGGCATGGACTAAAGGTCCAGACTGCCGGCGCAATCGCCGTGCGCATTTTGGTGCCTTCAGTCGTGATCGTGGCGTTCATCTTTCTGATGAACAAAGCAGGCGGCGTTCCTATTCCGGTGATCTTTCTGCTTGCGGTGGCCCTGGCCGGATCATTTCTGACCGTGAACACTACCTTTGGCCGATACCTTTATGCCATCGGCGGCAATCCTGATGCGGCGCGGCTCTCCGGGATAAATTTGCGCCGATATATTCTGGCGGCGTTTTGTGTAATGGGAGCGCTCGCCGGACTGGCTTCGA